>NZ_JAYFER010000494.1:0-9384 GCF_055795065.1 Lyngbya sp. CCY1209 | reverse complement strand
CAAGCTAATAGCTCAAATCATCTAAAGATGATTGGGGAGGTTGTACGAATCTGATATAAGATGTCGCCTCTGCCTCCTCTGCCTCCTCTGCCTCCTCTGCTTACCGAAGCCTCCTCTGCTTACCGAAGCTTCCTGGAGCTCCCTCTGCTTACCGAAGCTTCCTGGAGCCCCCACACCTTGCTTAATCATTCTTAATATTGTCGGCGATCGCGGCTGTTTCCTCACCCTCCGATGCCTGGGGGGCGGGAGCCAGCCAACCGGCAAACTCGGCGGGGAAGCGATCGCCCAAAATCGCCTCCCGGATGCGGGTGGTGAATCGGACCAGTTCGGTGACGTTGTGGATGCTCAACAGGGTGTAGGCGAGGATTTCCTGGGCCCGCACCAGGTGGCCGATGTAGGCTCGGGTGAAATTTCGGCAGGCGTAGCAGGGACAAGTGTCGTCGAGGGGGGCGAAATCTTCTCGAAATTGGGCGTTTTTCAAATTCCAGCGTTCCCCGGCTACCAGGGCGGCGCCGTGGCGGGCGAGGCGGGTGGGAATCACGCAGTCGAACAAGTCCACCCCCGCCGCGATCGCCTGGGCCATTTCCCGGTAGGTCCCCACCCCCATCAAATAGCGGGGTTTGTGTTCCGGCAAAATGGGCGTCGTCGCCCGAACGACTTTATCCATAAGGGTTGTGGGTTCCCCGACGCTGACGCCGCCGATCGCATAACCGGGCAGGTCCAACTCGACTAATTTCCGGGCGGCGTCCTGTCGCAGGTCGGGATAGACCCCCCCCTGCACGATCGCGAATAAAGCCTGATCCGTCCGCCGGTGGGCTTCGATGCAGCGTTTCAGCCACCGGTAGGTGCGATCGGTGGCGGCGATGACTTCTTCCCGGGTGGCGGGGTAGGGCGGACATTCATCGAAGGCCATGATCACGTCGGCGCCCAATTCGTTTTGAATCTGGATGGAGCGTTCCGGGGACAGTTCGATGATGGCGCCGTCGTGGGGCGATCGGAAGGTGACGCCGGCTTCCGCCACTGTCCGCATTTCGCTGAGGCTGAAGACCTGGAAGCCCCCGGAATCCGTGAGCATCGGCCCGTCCCAGCCCATGAAGCGGTGCAGGCCCCCCGCGGCCGCCACGATTTTCTCCCCCGGTTGCAGGTGCAGGTGATAGGTATTCGAGAGTACCATGTGGGCGCCCGTATCTTTCAGTTGGGCCGGGGTCAGGGTTTTGACATTCGCCAACGTCCCCACCGGCATGAAGCGGGGGGTTTCCACCGGGCCGTGGGGAGTCTCAAAAACCCCGGCTCGGGCTCGGGTTTGGGTGCAGCGGGCCTGGATTTGAAATGAGAAGGGTTGCGACATTTGGGGCTGATTGGACAACAAAGCCGGGGAAACCGGGGAGGAGGGAAATCGCGGTCTGGAGATGCCGCGATCGCCTGCCGACGGCCGATCTCCCATTCCGTTCAGAAGGGGCAGTCGTCGTCATCCATTTGGGTATCCCAGTTTGTCGATAGTACCTGATCCATGACCGCATCCAAAGCCGCCGCGTTCAAATTTCGCGCCGCCTGCTCTTGCAGGGGGTTCGACAGCGGAATCAACCGCAGCAGGCGTCCGTCCTGGACCAGATCGAAATAGCTTTCGTCTTCCGAGGATTGTTTCAACTCCAGACAGTCGAAACTGTGCACGTTCAAATAAATGGCGTGATTGGCGATGAGGGTGGCCTGCTTCGGGTCGGCAAACACCTCCAGAACGTAACCTTCTCCCTGACGTTTAACCTGTCCGTCCTGGATATGAATGTAACGGACTCGACCCAGATCGACAAGCAATCGTCGCATATCGCACTTGTTGACGATGATGCCGGAATCGATTATGCACGGAGCAGACACCCTGTAATTTAGCTGGTCATAACTCATGGAGTAATAGCCTCTGAAATATGATAGGTTCCCCTAAACAAAAAAATGAGAGCATTAGACGCGCTGCAAACGACGCGCCGGTTGATGATTCGCCACAACTTTCTCAAGGAGCGAAGATTCCCGATTCCGGACATTTAAAAAGTTGGAATACGGGACAGATCGTTCGGATGAGCCGACGAGAATCGCTCCACCAGACCCCGATGTACGGTTCAAAATGCCTCTCAACAATCGGACAAAGCGAAAAGTGATCTTTGTTTTTTCTTCCACTCTTTGATGATCTCGCCGTCAGACCCACTTTGCTGCCGACAAATCAATTTGCCTTCAGGGGATGTTAAGCCCTGGTCTGAACGGATCTTCGAGTTGTGTGGATTTGTCCTAATTATACACGGCGGTTCAAGTCGTTTCACTTGCCGCTTCACCCCGGCCGAAAGACTTGAGGTGAGAAACTCCCGGATGATTTTCGGGTTGGAGATGCCGATACTAGGTGAACTGAGTTCGCCACAATTGTAGCAAAACTAAAACGCCGGGGGGCGATCGATCCGAGTTCAGATTCGATGAGACTCGCCCTTTCGGGAACTGAGCCGATCAATTCGGAGCCGGGATGGGATTGACGGATCATGGCGAGTTGATGCCGTCAGACCGGAGAAATCATCTAACTGCGACCCGGCCCGATATCAGATCCGGGCGGGTTTTCATTTCAATTCTGGCATAACCTAGAAAATATTTATAGATCTCGCCGACATTTAATTTTGGTTTTATGAGTCTTGACAAACCGCTTCGATCGCTCCGCCAATTTGCCGAACGTCAGGGGGCGGCACTCGCTGCCGCCGTCGCATTCTACACCTGTTTGCCGATCCCCGTCTCTTGGTCCCTGGAATTTCGGGGCATCGCCCGACTGGCTCCGGTGCTGGGGTTGGCGATTGGGGGATTGTTGGGATTGGCTGACACGGGTTTGCAGTTGCTCGGGTGTCCGGTATTGACGCGATCGGCCCTGGTGGTGGCGGGATGGGTCGGAATTACCGGGGGGCTGCACCTGGACGGGGCGATGGATACGGCCGACGGGTTGGCGGTGACGGACCCGCAGCGGCGGTTGGAGGTGATGGCGGACAGCGTGACGGGGGCTTTTGGGGCGATCGCGGCGGTGGTGATTTTGCTGCTGAAAACGGCGGCTTTGGCGGACCTCGATCGCTCCCGATGGCTGATTTTGATGGGGGTAGCTGCTTGGGGACGCTGGGGACAGTTGGTGGCGATCGCCCGCTACCCCTACCTGAAAGCCGTGGGAAAGGGCGCCTTCCACAAGGATTCCACCTATTCCCCCTTCGACTTGCTGCCGGCGGTGCTGCTGCTGGCGGGGTTGAGTGGCTTGGAAATTTGGCTGCACCCAGACCGCTGGCTGGTGGCGGTGGGGTTGATGCTCGGCGGCAGTGCGATCGCTATTCTGACCGGAACCTGGCTCAATTATCGCCTGGGGGGACATACGGGAGACACCTACGGCGCCGTCGTGGAGTGGACTGAGGCTCTGCTGTTGTGCCTGGTGGTGGCGTTGGAAGGGAATAATAATTAACAATTAATTATCCGACTCCCGACTCCCGATTCCCGACTCCCTAAAAAAAAGGGTGGGATTTTGTTTGATCCCACCCGCCCGAAATTCTGCAATTCTTAAGATTGCATTCCTTTGAGGACGCGATCGGCGATCGTGCCTAGGGAACTGCCGAGTTGTTTTTTCAGCCGCCACCGGCTGAAGGCTTTCTCGTAGGCGTCTCCCTCGGTTTGGAAGGTCCGCCACCCCTGCAGCGTCAGTCCGAGTCCCCACAATAGGGCGATGGTGAGGGCGAAGGCGACGCCTTGGGTGGTGACGAGATTGAGCACCAGCAAGAAGGAGTTGACGATCGCATATTTGATCAAATCTTGACGGAATTTTTGGCGACGTTGTTGGTCGAACATCTGTTTTTCCGTCAACTCTACCTTGCGACTCTGCCACTCCAGTTCTGCGGCCCGCAAATCTTCCGGGCTGATGCCCAATTCCATCGCCATTTCCGCCAACTGGTCCCGGGTCAGTTCTCCGCTTTCCTCGCGGCGGGCCATCGCGATTTGCAGGATTTGCTGGGCGTCTTCCTGTTGCAGGGGGGCGGGGGCGAGGTTGGTCTCCAAACTATTTTCCATAGTTGAGTATCCCATAAACATTTTCTCATACTGCGATCGTACCGGGTTTTGGCTAGATTGGGTAAGTGAGGCCGAGATCGGATTTTACGACTGGTGTTGACTCCTCCCGGCGACAGGTATAATTTTACAGTCCGTCGGCGATCGCTTCCGAGTTGGACGAGGGTCGATTGAGAGATTGAAAGCATCGGGGAACGACCCGCTCTGTTCGTCCCTCCCCATTCTAGACGACGGCGACATTTAAAATTCGGAACATTCCCAATCATGCCATGATTATCTCTCATATTATTCTCAAGAATTGGCGAAACTTTCGGTTGGTAGATGTGGATTTGCGCGATCGCATTTTTGTGGTGGGTCCTAATGCCTGCGGCAAATCTAACTTTCTGGATGCCTTCAGATTTTTGCGAGATCTGGCAAAACCGGGAGGAGGATTGCAGAAAGCGGTGAGCGATCGGGGCGGAGTCTCGAAAATTCGCAGCCTTTCCGCCCGTCAAAATCCCAATGTCGAAATCGAAATTCACCTGTCAGAATCGAATGGTGAATCGCCGATCTGGAAATATTCGTTGGGTGTCAAAATCAAAAAAGGTGGAAAAAATCAACCCGTTATTTCCCACGAAACGGTTTGGCGGAAAGGTGAGACAATTTTAGACCGTCCCAATTCTGACGACTTGCAAGACGAATTGAGACTGACTCAAACCTATCTGGAGCAAATTAATTCTAATGCGGAATTTAGAGAAATATCGAATTTTTTTGAATCGATTTTATATTTGCATCTGATTCCTCAATTGGTGCGTCATCCGGAAGCTTTTGCCATGCCCGGTCTGTCCGAAGATCCCTTTGGCAGGACTTTTTTAGAAAGGGTCGCAAAAACCCCTGAAAAAACCAGAAAATCGCGACTCAGAAAAATTGAAGATGCTTTGAGATTTGCCGTCCCGCAGTTAAAAAACCTCACCGATACAAAAGACGAGATGGGCGTTCCCCACCTGGAGGCGATTTACGAACATTGGCGACCGAATGCGGGGAAACAGCGGGAAGACCAATTTTCGGACGGGACATTGCGGTTGATTGGTTTGTTGTGGTCTTTATTGGAATCTGATTCACTGTTATTATTAGAAGAACCGGAACTCTCCCTAAATGCGGCGATCGTCAGCAAGCTACCCGCCCTAATTCATCGCCTACAGAAACCCAAAAAACGACAAGTTATTTTGAGTACCCACAGTGCGGATTTACTGTCAGATCGAGGTATTGGTGGCGAAGAAGTGCTGTTGATGATACCCACGCCGGAAGGAACCGAAGTCAAACTGGTTTCAAGGATTGAAGACATCAAAATTCTCTTGGAAGGCGGTTTGAGCATCGCCGACGCGACACTGCCTCACACCGTCCCTTCCGGTATTTAATTCTAGCATGATTTAATTCAAAGTATACAACCACCCATCCCGGCTGCAGATGATGATGTTTCCATCCCAGACGACGGGGGTAGACTCGAAGGAAATCCCCGGTTTGAAACGGCCGATCGCTTCCAGGTTAAGGCGATAGTAATCTCCGAGGGAATTGGCGATCGCGTCTGATTCTCCCGCTGCGGTTTTTTCCCAGTTCAACTGAAATAAATAAACGCCGTTATATCCGGCTGTCACCAGTTTGTAACCGTCGGTAAAAATGGGGGTGGAAATAGATGCCCCGATCTTCTGTTTGGCGAGGACGACGGGGGTATGATAAGAGCCTTTTCCTAAGGGCCCTGAGACGCGATCGCCCGTGGTTTTCTCCTGGGAACCGACGTACAAATAACCGTCGATCGCATGGGTGGCAAATAGGGGCGGAAAATTGTCTGGATTGTATTCATCGTTGATAGAAACCGAACCGATAATTCCCCCTTGCCAGCTTCCAACTTTGGCGTTTCCGGTGGGTAAAAACCATTCCACACTTTCGGCGGGTGGCTTGTCCGGATTGAGTTTGATCGCCCCGCCGCGGCCGGGGATGTACTGTTTTTCAATGGCACAAAAAAGATGACCCGATCGCGAAACGGCGACAGTTCCATCCAAGTCCGAACCGGTGAAGAAATCCCAACTTATTTTTCGGGTATTGATATCGATGCCGTAAATATGTCCAGAACCGGCCGCAACGAACAGGCGATCGCCGAGTCTTGCTGGAGAAGATTCGCAGACCAAATTACCTCCGTGGCGGGCGCGATCGCTCTTTTCATACAACTGCACTTCCGAGATAATTTTAGGTTGCAAAAATCCCGATTTTTTCTGAGATTGAGTAACCGCAGAATCGAGAAAATAGCCGATGCCATTTTCTCCGGCATTGAAAATCATACCATTTTCTAAATACAAAGCGGAACTGTCATTGTCCCGGCTGTAACTGAGGGTTTTGCGAATATCCAATTTCCACAATTCTTTCCCGGTTCGGAATGAAATTGCCCGGAAACTGGGGGCGAGTCCGCCTTTGGGCCGTCCCGTCCGACTGCCCTGCAAAATCACGATGCGGTTGTCTTCGTCGGCGGTTTCATCGATGTAGACACTAGAAGATCCTTTAATAACGTCATCAAATTTGTATTTCCAGACTTCTTCATTGGTTTCAAAATCAATTTTTCTCAGATGGTAATCGTAGGAACCGATAATCAAGTAAGTCCGTCCGCGATCGCGGGTAATTGTCGGCTGTCCCGTCCACCCCGCCCCGCTCCAAACTTTGCGGGTTTTCCCCACATAAGTCACCCCCGTTCCGAGAGGGAATTTTTGGGCGACATTCAACCCCGTCGGTACGCCCCACCCGTAATATCGACGCTGGGGATTGCCCAAATAAGTCGGGATCAATAATTCCGTTTCCGGATCTAAATTTTTGAAGAAAGTTTTGACCGTTTCGTGAACTTTTTCTTCCGATACATCAACTTTCAAAAAACTCGACAACGCCGAGGGCAGAAATGCACCGATTAAAAAATGGTGAGAATATCGATTGAACTGTCGCCGAGATAATGACATTGGGGCTATATAGTTTCAAGTTAGCGATATTAATTAAATCACGAAGAGCCCCCTTCGCGTCAATTCATCAGGTAGCACAGGCATCCTGCCTGTGAAATTATAGAGAGATTAACAAGCCAGAAGCCTGTTCTACTCGGGTGACGTTATACTGGAGAACGTGAAAAACGGACTCAGTTCGAGTAATTATCAGGTATTGTTATGGCCAATCGTCTCGCCCAGTCCCAAAGCCTCTACCTTCGCAAACACGCGGATAACCCCATCGACTGGTGGCCGTGGTGTGAGGAAGCCCTGGAGAAAGCGAAACGGGAGGATAAGCCGATTTTCCTTTCGATTGGCTATTCGAGTTGCCACTGGTGCACGGTGATGGAGGGGGAGGCTTTTTCCGAACCGGCGATCGCGGACTACATGAACGCCAATTTCGTCCCCATCAAAGTCGATCGCGAAGAACGCCCGGAAGTCGATAGCATTTATATGCAGGCGTTGCAGATGATGACGGGCCAGGGGGGATGGCCGCTGAACGTCTTTCTCTCCCCCGACGATCGCATCCCGTTTTACGGCGGAACCTATTTTCCCGTGGAACCCCGCTACGGACGCCCCGGTTTTTTGGACTTGTTGAAAGCGATCCGGGATTTTTACGATCGCGAAAAAAATAAACTCGAAACGGTGAAAGGCGAAATCATCACCCAACTGCAACAGTCCGCCGTTTTACCGAGTTCCGAATTGAGCGAAGATCTCCTCAAAAAAGGATTGGAGATCAATACCGGAATTATCGGCCGCAACAACTTCGGCGGCCCCCGATTTCCAATGATTCCCTACGCGGACATGGCGTTGCGGGGGACGCGGTTTCAATTCGAGTCCGAATCCGACGCAAAGGAAGCCTGCATTCGCCGGGGAAAAGATTTGGCGACGGGAGGAATTTACGACCACGTTGCCGGGGGATTTCACCGCTACACTGTCGATCCGACTTGGACGGTTCCCCACTTTGAAAAAATGCTCTACGATAACGGGCAAATCGTGGAATTTTTGTCGGATTTGTGGCGATCTGGCCTACAAGAACCCGCCTTTGAACGGGCGATCGCCGGGACGGTTTCCTGGTTGAAGCGGGAGATGAGGGCGCCGGAGGGCTATTTTTACGCCGCCCAAGATGCTGATAGTTTTATCACTCCCGAGGATAAGGAACCGGAAGAGGGGGCGTTTTACGTCTGGACGCACAAGGAGTTGGAAACGTTTTTGACGGCGGAAGAATTGGGAGAATTGCAAGCCCAGTTTACCATCACAAAATCCGGCAATTTTGAGGGTAAAAATGTCCTGCAACGGTGGAATTGCGATCGCCTCGGCGACACCTTGGAATCGGCCCTGGCGAAACTGTTCGCCGTCCGCTACGGTGCCCCGCCGGAGGAGGTGAAAACCTTCCCCCCCGCCCGCAATAACCAAGAAGCCAAGGAAACGGATTGGCCCGGTCGCATCCCCGCCGTCACCGATACGAAAATGATCGCCGCGTGGAACAGTTTGATGATTTCCGGGTTGGCGAAGGCGGCGACCGTTTTCGATAATTCCGAGTATTTGGAATTGGCAGCGACCGCCGCCCGGTTTATTTTGGATTGCCAGTGGGTGGGCGATCGCTTTCACCGGGTCAACTACGACGGCGAACCGGCGGTTTTGGCACAGTCGGAGGATTACGCCCTGTTTATCAAAGCCCTGATCGACCTGCATCAAGCCAGTTTTGAAAATCCGGAATTGGCGGAATTTTGGCTGGAAAATGCGGTCAAAGTTCAGCGTGAATTTGACGAGTATCTCTGGAGTGTGGAAATGGGCGGCTATTTCAACACGGCGGCGGACGTGGGGGAAACCCTACTCGTCCGGGAACGGAGTTACATGGACAATGCCACGCCCTCGGCAAACGGGATTGCGATCGCCAATTTGGTGCGGTTATTCTTATTAAAAGAAGAGCTCGCCTATTTGGATCGGGCGGAAGCGGGTTTGAAAGCCTTCGCCAGCATCATGGAAAAGGCACCCCAAGCCGGCCCGAGTCTGTTTGTGGCGTTGGACTGGTATCGTAATAATACCTTGGTTCGCGCAAAAGCGGCGGAAATTGCCAAGTTAAATCGCCAGTATTTGCCGGTGGCTATTCTCAAAATTGATGGCAATTTGCCGGAAAATGCCGTGGCTTTGGTCTGCCAGGGTTTGAAGTGTAAAAAACCCGCCAGTTCCGAGGCGGAAATGTTGGAACAGTTGCGGGAAAGTTTGACCCGGGCGTAAACTGGTTTTTGGAGATCCCCCCCAGCCCCCCTTAATAAGGGGGGAGAATTGATTCAAAGTCTCCCTTCTTAAGGGAGATAATGGTGGA
>NZ_JAYFER010000493.1:0-461 GCF_055795065.1 Lyngbya sp. CCY1209 | reverse complement strand
GACTCGAAGATAATCAAGTTGGGAAGTTACCCAAAATGAACGGATTAGTCGCTCACGGAGATGGCAAACAAACTGGATTGTGATGTGTAGCCTTCCACGGTGAACGTGGAACCGGCAACCTTGGTATAGGTGTCGGAACCGAAAGCTTTAGCAAAACCGTCAATCTGAGCGGTGTTGCCGTCGATGTGAGTGTCGATATCTACGTCTCCGTAAACATCAAAGTTGATAAAATCGTTCTCGTAAAAAGTATAATATCCGTAGTATCCGTATCCACCGGCGACGTTGGATTCTTCGGAAACATTTTCGAGATGGCTGAGGTCGGAAATATTCATGGTTTCTCTCCAGTTAATTGATTGAGTGAATGGATTCGGGAATTTCTCTTTCCTGTCTTTAATTTAATCGAAACCTTCTCGAAACTGTTGCCAATTTGGCAGAATTATGACATTAATTTTGCCGACAAT
>NZ_JAYFER010000492.1:0-245 GCF_055795065.1 Lyngbya sp. CCY1209 | reverse complement strand
CCTCTGCTACTCCTCTAAGAGTTTGCTGTGCTGCCTGAGAATACAAAAACTGATAATTTGCATGGGACTTCAACTCTTTTTCTAAGTTGTATTTTCCCGTAATATATCCGAATTTAAAATACCACTGTCTAGCTAAATAAATTCCGCAATTAATGAGTTTGTTGGCCGTGGTACACAAGTATTCTAAAAAAGGGACATTTTCGGATTTTTTAATTAATTCTTGCTGACATCCATACATCCTTATC
>NZ_JAYFER010000491.1:0-212 GCF_055795065.1 Lyngbya sp. CCY1209 | reverse complement strand
GGAGTGGATGGAGTGATAGCGATATCCCCGAAACAAAGGTTCACCCTTGTTGAAGAAATCAAAGGAAACTTCAAAGCTAAACCGTTACGGAGAGTGTGGATACCAAAACCCGGACGGGATGAAAAACGTCCTCTAGGAATCCCGACAATCCGAGACAGAGCCAAGCAAGCCTTGGTCAAGATGGCAATGGAACCCTACTGGGAACCTAAATT
>NZ_JAYFER010000490.1:0-295 GCF_055795065.1 Lyngbya sp. CCY1209 | reverse complement strand
GGTGCGATTCGTTCGGGATCGAAATAGGGCTGAAATGCCTGAAATAACCTCCTGGTAAGGCTTTTATCCCCTCGGATGAATACAAGGGGCACACCCCTGACCAGCCTTATAACTGTCTGTATGTTCCTAAGTTTGGTATCACAAGATACTAAATGAGGTCGGAACTCTCAGGGTCAAAGAGAAAGTTGGAGAATTTTAACAATTCTTAACAATCTCTAAGAGAGGAGGCGATAGCCACCCCCAGTTTTGGAATTCACAACTCCAGGATTGAAGCGGGGAACGGAAGGCGGTGAGG
>NZ_JAYFER010000489.1:0-221 GCF_055795065.1 Lyngbya sp. CCY1209 | reverse complement strand
GGGTTACGGCGCGGATGAAAAGTTGTGGGTTTTTCCGAAAAATTACTGCCGCGCCTAACCCACCCTACTGGACTACTGGACTCTGCTGTGAAAGCCATCTAAAAATCTGCCGTAACCCGCCGTTTAAGGTGTGTCGCTCCAGTATGATAAAATCATGAATTTTGTATTTTGAATTGAAGGGGTGGTGGGTTACGGCGCGGATGAAAAGTTGTGGGTTTTTC
>NZ_JAYFER010000488.1:0-438 GCF_055795065.1 Lyngbya sp. CCY1209 | reverse complement strand
CGCCGACAACGTTGGATTCTTCGGAAATGGTGGCGATATGATTGAGGTCGGAAATCTTCATGGTTTCTCTCCAGTTAATTGATTGAGTGAATGGATTCGGGGATTTCCCTTTCCTGTCTTTAATTTAATTGAAAGGTTCTCGAGAGTGTTGCCAATCTGGCATTATTTGAAAATATTTTTTATTTTTTATAAAAGTGGCGGATACTGTCCCGAAATAAGGCGAGGAACTCACCCGTCAAGTAAGTCCCTCTATCCTCAAAGTTTTAACCGACAAAAATGAACGGATTAGTCGCTCACGGAGATGGCAAAAAGGCTGGATTCAGAAGTGTAGTATTCTTTGGTATAAGTGCCACCGGCAACTTTGGTATAGGTATCCGAACCGTAAGCAGAAGCACCGCCATCAACCTGAGCGGTATTGCCATCGATGTGGGTATTGAT
>NZ_JAYFER010000487.1:0-1421 GCF_055795065.1 Lyngbya sp. CCY1209 | reverse complement strand
AAGTCCCCATCCCCCCCTACCCCCCCTTTGTAAGGGGGGAGATCAGGGGGGATAATGGCGGATCGAACCGTATCGCAGCAAATAGGTAACTGCCATCAAATCCCCGCACCCCGATTCGCATCGGTTTAAATGAAGCCCGCCCGGTTAATTTCGAGCAAAATGAAGCTGGCGAAGATGACGCCGCCGAGGCCGCCGACGAGGAAGCCGGAGGTAAAGAAACTCCAGTCCTTGTAGGTTCGGATGTTGTCCGGGAGGTTGCCCTTGAATCGGGCGCCGGTCTGGAAAACCGCGACGCCGTAGACGAACAGACAGGCGCCGAGAATGACCACCAGCCCGGACGCGCTGGCAAATCCGGCGGGGAGTGCCCGTTCGGTGTCCCGCAGCGGGCCGAGTTTCAGGAACGGCCCCAGCAGCAGGTAGCCGTGGGCCATGCCGATTTCCAAACCCCGGGCGATCGGCGAGAGGCCGGCCCGGTAGATGGGCAGGTTTTTCAGCCAGGTTCGCGTCAGGGGACTGGCGCTGATGGGGGTATCCAACATCCCGAGTTGGGGGTCGTTGCGGTGGGGTTGCACGATCCCTTCAAATAGGGGTCGGTCGTTGAATTGGCCGTCGCCGTACAGGGCGCCGGGGTTGAATTTCATTTGGCTGAAATTGTAGCCCGCCGCGATCGCCCGCGATCGCAACCCGTGCCAAAAATGCCCCGCCAGCAGCAGGCCGGCAAAAATCGCCTGAAACAGCATCAGCCAGGTGCGCGACGTGATGACGCCATCGGCGGTGAGGGTGGCGGCCGGACCGTAAAACACCTCCGGGTAAACCGTGCCGTTCGCCCAGACGAAATAGGCCGCGAAGAACCCCATGTAAGCCAGGGCCGCCTGAGAGTAAGCCAGGTACGCCTCCCCCGACCAGACGAACAGGCCCTTGGCCCAGGCGGTGGGTTCGGTTCGGATGTGCCAGATGCCGCCCAGGATGCAGATCGCGCCGATCCACAGGTGGCCCCCCGCCACATCTTCCAAATTGTTGACGGCGGCCATCCCCTTCAGCGTCCAGCCGTCCGGGGTGATGCCGACGAGGTAGCCGAAGATCCGCAGGGGGTCGAGGGTGGGCCGTGTCACCAGGCGGACGTCGGCGATCGCGGGATCGTACAAACCCCCGACAAACGCCGCTTTGATGACCAGCAGCAGCGCCCCCACCCCCAACAGCACCAGGTGGATGCCGAGGATGGTGGTCATTTTGCCGCCGTCGGCCCAGTCGTAGCCGAAGCCTTTTTTATCCAGCTTCTCCGGCCCGAGTACGGCGTGGTAGATGCCGCCCGCCCCCAAAACGGCGGAAGCGACGAGGTGGGCGATGCCGATCGCGTAGTAGGGATAGGTGTCTATCACCTCGCCCCCGGCACCGACGCCGATGCCGAGGCGGGCCAGGTT
>NZ_JAYFER010000486.1:0-7468 GCF_055795065.1 Lyngbya sp. CCY1209 | reverse complement strand
CTACAGAATGGGCAGGCAGGCGGGGACGCACTGCCCCTACAGAATTGTCAGGCAGGCGGGGACGCACTGCCCCTACATCCGATCGCAAAAAAATCATCATTCCTGTTGCCTGTTGCCTCTTGACTATTGCCTTTTCTAAGATGCCTGTTTGTGTCCGAGTTTAAGGAAAATTGACTCTAAATTATCTTGGGTTGGATGGAATTGGGCGATCGACAAGTTGGCGTTAATGAGCGATCGCAACAAGTTCGCCTGTTCTTCGACACCGCCCGAAAACTGCACCCGCACCTGTTGGGTGCCGGGAAAGATTTCCCATTCCTCAACGCCGGGATAATTCCGCAGTGCGGCAATCAGCGGATCGGGAGATCCCAACATTGAAATTAAAATTTGCTGGTGACTCAGGCGTTGATAGAGTTCTTTGAGGGATGCACTTTCGACCAAATAGCCGAGTTCCATGATGCCGATGGACGTGCAAAAATCCTCCAAATCGCTCAAAACGTGGGAGGAAATTATGATCGTCATTCCGGCTTCCCGGAGGGCTTTGATGATGTCTCGGAACTGTTGGCGGGCGATGGGATCTAAGCCGGAAACCGGTTCGTCTAATAGTAATAAAAGGGGTTCGTGGATGACGGTTCGTCCCAAACTCAAGCGCTGTTTCATTCCCCGCGAAAGGGTGGAAATGAGGCTGTTGCGTTTGTGGGTGAGATCCACCAATTCCAACACATCAAATAGACGGCGCGATCGCCTCGGTTCTTTGAGATTATAAAGGCGGGCGAAATAGTCCAGATAATCCCAAACGGTGAGGTCATCGTAGAGGGGAAAATCGTCGGGGAGATAGCCGATATATTGTTTCAAAGCCGGGTTGCTGCGATCGCGCAACAGCCGTTCTCCCTGGATGTAAATTTCCCCCGTGGAGGGATCTTCGGCCGTCGCCAACATCCGCAACAGGGTGGTTTTTCCCGCCCCGTTGGGGCCGATGAGTCCGTAGACTTCCCCCCGGGCAACTTGCAAATCCATATCGTGGACGGCAACGTGACGGTCAAATTGTTTCGTCAGTCCCCGCGTTTCGATCGCCAATTCTTTAGCCATGACGGGTATTTAAAGTTGGGAATTGCAAAGGATTCATGTCCACTACAGCGATCGCGTCCCCGCTTACGGAAAAATTGAAAATTCGTCGAGAATCGCCAATTTATCCCCGCCGGTGCGGAGATCGAACGGTGCGAACCGGGCGAGATCGGTTGAGGGATATCGCCCATTAGATTAATATAGGTTTGGGATTGAAAATTGATGCACCTAAGTTACCCAATTTTAACCAATTTTTTGACAGGCGGCCCGAAAAAAAAAGGGCGATCGCTCCCCGGAGACTTGCCGCCCGTCGCTTCTGTCGCCATAATAAACAGAGCAATTAGCCCAATTTGTTGATGACCCGAATCGCCCTTTTCGGAACCAGTGCCGACCCGCCCACCGCCGGGCACCAGTCCATTTTGAGTCAACTCGCCCGACGGTTCGATCGCGTGTTGGTGTGGGCCGCCGACAACCCCTTCAAGTCCCACGGGGCATCCCTGGAACACCGTCAGGCGATGCTGGGGGTTCTCATCGAACAGATCGATCCGCCGGGGGATAATATCGTTGTGAAGCCGGAATTGAGTAGCCGTCGCACCATCGAAACCGTTTGTGGCGCCCGCAAACACTGGCCCGACGCCGACTTTACCCTGGTGGTGGGATCGGATTTGGTGACGCAGATTCCCCGTTGGTATAAAATAAAAGATTTGTTAGCCGAGGTTAACCTGCTGGTCATCCCGCGACCGGGATACGACATTCAAGATGGGGATTTGGCGGAACTTCGCGAGTTGGGCGGACGAGTCGCGATCGCGGACTGGCAGGGATTGGATGTCTCCTCGACGGATTTTCGCCAAGCCGGAGATCCGAACCCGATTCCGCCCAAGGTTCAAGCTTACATCGATCGCGAAAATTTGTATCAATCCAGTTTGAGCCGATAACAATGAAATGGCAGAACATCGCCCAAACCAATTGACGAATCACCCCCTGGCGGACTTCAAAGTTGGCGTCGATAACGTCATTTTTTCCATCGATACCGGACAAAATCGCCTGCTGGTGTTGGTGGTGATGCGGCAACAGAAACCCTTTCGCGATCGTTGGAGTTTGCCGGGAACGCTAGTTCGTCAGGGCGAATCTTTGGAGGATGCGGCCTACCGGATTTTAGAAGAAAAAATAAATGTCAAAAATCTCTATTTAGAACAACTTTACACCTTCGGCGGACCCGATCGCGACCCGCGAGAAAGTGCCGACAGCTACCACGTCCGCTATTTGTCCGTCAGCTATTTCGCCCTCGTCCGGTACGAGGAGGCACAATTGATTCCCGAAGGGGTGACGGGGGTGGCGTGGTATCCCATCCAAGATGTGCCCCAACTCGCCTTCGATCACGATCGAATTTTGGAGTACGGCTACCGGCGCCTCCGCAACAAATTGGAATACAGTCCGGTGGCGTTTGAGGTGCTCCCCGAACTGTTCACGTTGGGGGAACTTTACCAATTTTATCTCACCGTTTTGGGGGAGGGTTTTTCAGATTATTCCAACTTCCGCACCCGCCTGCTCAAATTGGGATTTCTCTCCGATACCGGGTTGAAAGCCTCCCGTGGCGCCGGACGGCCCGCCAGCCTCTACCGCTTCGACGCGGAAGCCTTCGCCCCGTTCAAAGATAAACCTTTGGTGTTCGTTTGATATTTTAAAAAGTGCAGTTTTTCCGTTTGGACATTAGTTCCCGAGGGCGCAAGCCAGGGGCCCCTACTCGCTAAAATAATTTTTTTTACAAAAACTACTTTTTGATTCGATAATCAGAAATATAGCAGTACGCATTTAGGTTGGGATATCTTCTCTGTGTTCTCTGTGCCTCTGTGGTGAAAATTCACAACTGTCTTAATATCAGATCCGGTTATTTACCCGCTTCGCGAGCTTCTTCGGAAGAAAATTCGTGAGCCGTTCCCTTTCGGTGGGCTGCTTGACCGCCTTTCCTCGCGATTTCTCGTTGTTTTTCTTCATTCATGGAAGCAAATCCGCGTTCGTTAGTAGCCATCTACTTTTCTCCCGTTTCTAAATAAATATTGATTAACTCGCAACCGTAATGTATCGAACAGGGCGATCGCATCTCTCCAGAGATGCACGTTTTAAACGCAAATTAATCGCCCTGAAGACGGATTAATTTTGGTGATAATTTTCCTCTAAAAACAGCCAATCACGCTCAACAATAAACCGACTTTTCTTTTGACTTGACTCAAAAGATCGAAAATTTGAATTAAATATAACCGAAACTCCGGGTTTAATCTTCGTTTTCATCGTTTACACTAAAATCGGAATCCTTCTCGTCTTCGATGGATAAAGACTGAATGTGAGACTCGATCGCGTCAATTTTTTCCTCGGTCAAATTCACGGCCATCTGAAGTTCGTCGAGAACATCCTGGGCTTCCGACGCCAAATATTCGATGCGATCGCGGATATCCTCTTTGTACCCTTCCAGGGTTTGCCGGCAGATTTGGGCGTGTTGGGCTTCCCGAAAAAACCAAATTAAAATGGTCATCGAAATGGCGCCCGGAACTAAAACCGCCACCAATATCCAAGTGTTGAGAAAGGGATTCAAGCGTCGGAGAGTGTGGTCTACTTCCGACTGGATTAACTGTCGCTGAGTTTGATTGTCCCGGTCGATAAAGGAGGGGTTCTGAACCCGGAAACTCCCTGGCAGTTGGGCGGTTGCAGGCTGATCCGCGATCGCCGACAGTGCCGGCGACGACAACCCCAATATCAGCCAACCGCTCCAAATTAAATAATCAGATTTTTTGTTAAATTTTAGCATCTCAACCGACCAACTCTTGAAACCGACGATCTTCACGGAGCTTATCAAAATCCTTCTCTTTTTTCATAAAATTTTTCACCACGTCCGCATTGATTCGGAGTGCCCGCCGGAGATTTTCGATCGCCAACTCTCGGTTATCTTTGAGGGCGTAGCAGCGGGCTTTGTTGTACCACGTCCGATAAAAGTCGGGCCGAATTTTAGCCGCGCTGTTGAAGGAGGCGATCGCCTCGTCGTACTGCTGCAAATTCATCAACGCCTGACCGCGATTGTTCCAGGCATCCAGATAATCTTCCTTCAATTGGATGGCGCGATCGTAGGAAAAAACGGCGGCTTCGTAATATTTTAACTTCGCCAACGCCACCCCCCGGTTACTCCAGGCGTCGGGATAGTCGGCGCGAATTTGAATCGCCTGTTCGTAGGAAGCGATCGCCTCTTGATACCGCTTCAGCCTGGTCAAAACCACCCCCCGATTGTTCCAAACTTCCGGCAAGTTCGCCTGCAATTTCAACGCCTGGTCGTAAGCGTCTATCGCCTCTTCGAGACGATTTTCCATGAAAAATTTTTCCCCCTGTTTGGCGAACTGCCGGGCCGCCTCCAGGATGCGATCGCCCCCCGGAGGCCGGGGCTGGGTGGGTTGCGGGGTCTGGGTTTCCGGTTCCTCGGGCTTTTCGGGAGTCGGTTCCGGCGTTTGGGCGGCGGGGGCGGGTTCCGCCTCGGTTTCGGGCGACTCCTCGACCTCCGGTTCCGGCAATTGCAGGATCGTCTGCACCTTCAAACTCTCGATCGCCTCGTCGGCCCGGGTGGCATTTTTTTGCAGTTGGTAGAGGGCGGTTTTCGCCTCCCGGATACTCGCTTCGATCTGGGCGATCGCGTCGGATTTCAAACTGTCAATTTCTTGGCGGACCTCAAACACTTGCCGGGTCAATTTGGAGAGCAAAAACCACACCCCGACCCCTGCAATGGTGGGGAGGAGAAACAGGAACACCAAGATCAAATTCAATAACGCCAAAGTGCGGCGAAAAACGCTGTCTACCTCCGTCTGGACGCGATCGCGGAGTTCGGCATCTGACTCTGGTACGGCTTGGGCGACGATCAGGGAATCCGACCCGAAGGCGGGGGGCCCGGCGGCGAGAATTGCCGTCGCGATCGAGAGTAAAATAGAAGCGATCGTCCGATGAGCGTTTCGACTCAAATCGGCTCGCCGTCCCGCGATTTGACGTTTGATGGTCGCCACCATCGGGGAGAAAATGGGGACTCGTCGAGAACTCCAGACCATGACCCGTTCACCCACTATCGGTTAAAATGTTGAAATCTTATCATGTCTGACTGGATTGAGATTGGTAAAATCGTCGCCGCCCAGGGTTTGGGGGGCCAGGTGCGGGTGTATCCCAACTCCGACTTCCCCGAACGGTTTCTCGAACCGGGAACCCGGTGGCTGCAAAAACCCGGAGAGGCGGAACCCCAACCCGTGGAACTGTTGGGGGGGTGGGTGATTCCCGGCAAGGGGCTCTACGCGGTCGAATTGGCGGGGGTGGACAGCCGCGATCGCGCCGAGGCGTTGCGAAATAGTCGCCTGCTGATCCCGGAAGGCGATCGCCCCCATTTGGAGGAGGGCGAATTTTACGTTTTGGACCTGCTGGGGTTGGAAGTGTTCCGCCAATCCGGCCAAGAAGCGATCGGGACCGTGACCGACGTGATTCCGGCGGGAAACGACCTGTTGGAAGTGCAGTTAAATGTCGCCCCCACCGAGGAAGAACTGGCCGCCGACGCGGCATTGCAGGCGAAGTTGGAAAAAATCCCCAAAAATAAACGGCGGAAACGGCATTTTCGCCAAAAAGCGTCCCAACCCAAAACGGTTTTGATTCCCTTCGTCCCGGAGATCGTCCCGGTGGTGGACTTGGAAAATCGCCGCCTGGAAATCACGCCGCCGGACGGTTTGTTGGAGTGAGGGAATCGGTAATCGGTAATAGCAAGTCAGAGATCGGAAGGGCTGCGCTTCCACCGATCCTAAGCGCCATTTGTCGGTGCGGAATGAAACAACCCTCCCCTTGAGGAGGGTCGGGTCGGGTGGGATTATGGAGAGTTCAATTCAAAAGGATTTTAGTGGATGGTCCGTCTTCTGCGCTTGCCTTTGTTGTCGATGTAGCGCTGGACTTCGTCCCGAGAAGTGACCCAGGCTTGAATATTTTTGTCCCAGGTAAATTCCATGTAATGCCGCTTCCTGATGGTCTGGACCCGTTGAAACGAAACATTCAGGATGCGGGCGACATCGGCTTGGCGAAGGCCCTCGAACTGGAGGGAAGATTTGGAGGGAGACGGTTTAAGATCGGGGGGGATATCTAAAGAATTTAACTGATTTTTGAGGACGTTCATGGACAGTTGAGACGGCTGAGAATGTCCGTTTTCCCAGCGGTTGATCGTCTGGGAGGACACCCCCAAGCGCTGGGCCAATTTGCTTTGAGAGAGGCCCAGTTCATGGCGGACGGTACGGAGAAGGGTGGGAATGTCGTTTAAAGCTTGTTCTGAGATAGACATCGAACTTCAGGGGGGGTAGAGGTTTAGAAGGATTCGTCGGGTCTGCCGATCGCTCGGTTCGGCGTTCCCCCGCGTGTCAAATGGAATTGGGGACAACCGAAAACAACGGCAACGATGCAATGGAGACGGTCTCGGCGCGGGAAAACCGCAGGTCAACTCGGACGGGATCGCAGGAGACAACTCATTTCAGACCCTAATTTAAGATTAGAATAAATCGAAAAAAACACCAACAGCAAATTCTCGGAAATCGATCGCTTTTTTGAACATCGACTGTGGCCGATATCTCCGTAAATTTACGGAATTTTAGATTAGGTACGGAAACAAATCGCACTTGTCCCGGAATTTTCTCCGCGTGGCTACCTGCTCCGTCCCCCCGGGCTGAACCACGCCCGCGCCGCCGTCCGTCCGGGACTCGATGGGCGATCGCCACCCGTGGAATTCCCCCTACACCTCGGAGGCCGGGAGTGTCAAATGTTAGAGCAATCTTTCAACCTTGCTCTAAAATGAGTTCTGGACTTGCAGACTCAGTGAAATCAAAAAAACTTATGCCTGTTCTTCGCTATTTAATGGCTGTGGGAGTGAGTGGGGCCATCGTATTCTTCAATATCGGGGGGGGAGAAGCGGTCCCCCCAACCGCCAAAGGAGTCGATGGCGTTTCCGAGTCTCACTCAACCCGAGAGTCAGGTGCCAAACAGAACTCAACGAAATTCCGGGCTTCCGGGAACGCCGAAACTGAGTTATCTGAACACCCTACTCCCGTAGCGTCTCAAAAAGCATCCGATCTGAACCCATCTAAACTCGCCGGTTCGGACTCGGCCGAGAACGCCGCGATCTCGGTTCAAAAGCCGGCCGTCAAATCCGTCGCCGACCCCGCGACCGCCCCATCTCCACCGGGGGCCGCGCCCCCATCGGTCGCCGTCGCCGTCGGGGACAATCTCAGCGGTGAAGAGCCGGCCTCACCGGCACCGTTGGCTCTGGTAGACGAGTTCGTCCCGGAAGTCCCGGATTTGACCCCGCCGGCGCCGCCCCGTCCCCAGGCCGACTCCGCCCCGAAGCCGCCGAGTCAAG
>NZ_JAYFER010000485.1:0-459 GCF_055795065.1 Lyngbya sp. CCY1209 | reverse complement strand
CGCCGAAGGGGAAGCCGCGATCGAATTTTCGGACGGATATCGCCTCTATTTTCATCACGGGGTGAGACTGCCGGAAAAATACGGTCAACTGCATCCCAAGCGCTGGAAAGCGGAGTGGTTGTTGGAAGAAGAAAATGCGGAATTGCGACAGATATTGATCCGAGAAATTGGCTGCGATCGCATTTGCAAACAACTGGGGAAAGCCGGAAAATCCCATCAATTTACCACCCTATTGGGCGATCTGGGGTTGCATTTGCACGCGATCGCGAAACCCGCTATGGTATTCGAGGACGGTTATCGGGTCTACGCCCATAACGGCTGGATTTTCCGAGAGGGCTATCTCGGGGATATCAGCTTAGTCCGTCACAGTCTGGACTCCCGGCAACACCTCCACGCCGAAGGGGAAGCCGCGATCGAATTTTCGGACGGATATCGCCTCTATTTTCATCACGGGGTGAG
>NZ_JAYFER010000484.1:0-17253 GCF_055795065.1 Lyngbya sp. CCY1209 | reverse complement strand
GAAAAGGGGGACTTTGATTTCGCCTCAACAACTGATATTCGATCCCCCTAAATCCCCCTTGAAAAGGGGGACTTTGAGTTCGCTATATTTGCAAGTTTAATTTCATCACGATCTTGATTTTTCACATATTCTTGGATGACGGGTTGCAGTGTCAAAATGGCATCGGAGTTTTCGATCTTCGTTTCGAGCAAACTGCGCTTTCTCAAAGATTGTACCGCTTTTAAATAGATCGCAGATAATCATGACATCTAAAGTTTAAAAAATCTTGTTGCGATCGCCCCTTAATATTGAGAAACCGGGTTTCTAAAACTATCTCGGTAAGGATAAGGAGATTCTCAGAGAAACCCGGTTTCTTGCCACTTCCCAAAGTGCGATCGCCCGTTAATATTGAGAAACCGGGTTTCTTCCCAAAACTTAGGTGAGGATGCAAAGATTCTCGTAGAAACCGGGTTTATTGCTACTTCTATAGCGCCCCAATTTAACCTTAAAAATTATCGTAAGTTCCGCGAATTTTTTTCAAAAAAAGACCCCGTAAAAAAGGCGATATCCCCCCAATTTACTAATCGTCGGGATGCTGGACGATCAACACAGAACACTTGAGATGGTGGACGACGTGGTTGCTGACGCTACCCAAAAACAATTCCGCCAACTCCGATCGCCCCCGACGCCCGAGAACCACCAAATCCGCATCCCAACCCAACGCGATTTCCCGAATCCAATATCCGGCTTCGCCGATCTCGTACTCAAATTCAGCCTCGATGTCCTCTTGTTCGCACCGGTCCACAAACTCCTGCAACCACGTTTTCACCGCGTTCACTTCTTTCTGAACCAATTCTTGCTGAACTTTAGCCGCCCGCCCCAACCCCTGTCCGTACAGGTCGCCGGACGATCCGAAAGCCAGGGGAGACACCCCCACACAGTGAAAAATCTTCAGCCGCGCCCCTTCGACTTTCGCCAGGTGGAGGGCTTTGCGAAAGACGGCTTCGCTTTGAGAAGAGCGATCGACGGCTACCAAAATTCGATGATATTCCATTGTCCGAACCAAACGTACCTTGGCTCAATCATACTCCTTTATACGAAGTTCGGAAAATATCAGAATCCGTTTTTTCAAACAATTCTAACCGACACGATCTGAGATCGACCCCGCATCTGATATGATCGGATGTTGCAATCGAGAGCGACAGACCCAACCGTAATATGACCCAGCACTACCGCATCACCCTCCTTTCCGGCGACGGCATCGGCCCCGAAATTATGGCGGTGGCGGTAGATGTCCTCAACGCCGTCGGCCAACAATTGGACCTGACTTTTGAATTTCGAGAGGCGTTGATGGGCGGCGCGGCGATCGACGCCACGGGGGAACCCCTGCCGGAGGAAACTTTGACCGCCTGCCGCGACAGCGATGCGGTTTTGCTGGCCGCCATCGGGGGTTACAAGTGGGACAATTTGCCGCGCCACCAGCGGCCCGAGACGGGACTGTTGGGACTGCGGGCGGGTCTGGGGTTGTTCGCCAACCTGCGTCCGGCGACGATTCTGCCCCACCTGGTTGACGCCTCGTCCCTGAAGCGGGAGATCGTGGACGGGGTGGATATCATGGTGGTGCGGGAACTCACCGGGGGCGTTTATTTCGGCCAGCCCAAGGGAATTTTTGAGACGGAGACGGGGGAAAAGCGCGGCGTCAATACGATGGCCTACACCGAGTCGGAGATCGATCGCATCGGGCGGGTGGGGTTTGAAACCGCACAAAAACGGGGCGGCAAGCTGTGTTCCGTCGATAAGGCAAACGTCCTGGACGTCTCCCAACTGTGGCGCGATCGCATCACCGAGCTCTCTACAGACTACCCCGACGTCGAACTCTCCCATCTCTACGTCGATAACGCGGCCATGCAACTGGTGCGCCGGCCCAAACAGTTCGATACCATCGTCACGGGCAACCTCTTCGGCGACATCCTCTCCGACGCCGCCGCCATGCTGACGGGGAGTATCGGGATGTTGCCCTCGGCGAGTTTGGGGGCGTCCGGACCCGGGCTGTTTGAACCCGTCCACGGTTCCGCCCCGGATATCGCTGGACAGGATAAAGCCAACCCCCTCGCCCAGGTGTTGAGTGCGGCGATGATGTTGCGCTACGGTTTGGACGCGCCGGAAGCGAGCGATCGCATCGAAAAAGCGGTGTTGAAAGTGCTCGACTGGGGCTACCGCACGGGGGATATTATGTCGGAAGGCATGAAAGCCGTCGGCTGTCGGGAAATGGGAGAAATGCTGCTGAAAGCGTTGGAAACCGACGCGGGTTGAGGGCGCGATCGCCCGTCCCGCAGGCATCCGAACCCGACATCGCGACTCGCGGCGATCGGGCGATCGTCCATTTTCAGTCAAATTGACCGGAAAATTCCCGGATCACTCAAGCAATCAGGGGTACTTCTCTAAAAGTGAAGGAGCAAAATTCATGGTTGCTTACAATTACACTTCAGAACAATTGGGTGATGCCCTGCGGGGATTGGGATACCTGCAAAACAATGAACCCCTTCTGGAAGGAGTCAAGAAATTCAAACAGGATTACGGCTTCGGTGACGATGCCATCCTGAACGATGAAGTCCGAATGAAAGTGGCGGAAATTATCCTCGATCTGAAACTTTATCTGAATCTCGCCGCCGAGCTTGAAAAACCGCTCGGTCGCCATCCCCAATTCGCACACCTATACGGATTTCGGACGACTGAAGCAGTCCGACAGTTTCAAAAGATTGAAAATCTGTACGAGACGGGGATTGCCGTTCAGTCCCTTCGCATGAAAATAGAGGAAAAAGCGAAACAGAAACTCAAAACAATTGAAAAAGCCTGGATATTAGTTACCAAACAAAATGTCAATCTGATGTCTTCAGTTGAGGATCGAAAATACTACGATTTTCGCCCCAGAGATTGGGGTCATGGAAATGATAAGGAATTTAAAGCTGAAAACTTACCCGCCGAATGGTTTGCCCGTCCGCGAAATCTGATCGTGAACTTTGAAAAAGAAGAACCGACCTGGAAACAACTCTCCTAGCTGTCTGTCGGAGAGTTGACCGCATCACCCGGGTTCAAAAATGAGTTGATCGGGGCGGGCGATCGCCCGCCCCCATCGATGCTCAAACCGGGGGTTCGGAAATGGGAAATACACCCAATTCTTTGAACCCGGTTCCCTCATCCCACACCCGTTTGAATCGCACCTCCGGTATCAACCCGATCGCCAATTCTAGGGTCGTGTAAACCTCGCACCCGTACACCACATGACCCCCCCTGCACTCGCCCCGGGAATTGGCGACGGTCATATGTAAATGGACGGCATCTTCCCCGAGGGTTCCAGAAAGCGTCAAAATTTCGTGCTTTCCCGGCAATTCTGCGGGGGTTTCTTCCCCGGCAAATCTCAGGCAAACCTTCGACAAACTCCCCACCGCACCGAGGATGAAACCGGCGCCGATCGCTTCTTTTTTTGCGATCTGTTCCAGTTCCCGGCGGACATCCGCCCCCGGGGAAAGTCTCAATGCCACCGTTTCCAACGTTCCTCGCACAATCATGGTTATTCCGAACCCACAAAATTGGACAGCAGTTTGATATAACTACTTTGATAATAAATGGCCGGTTCGGTGATTTCCCAAGATTTTTGCTTCGGATCGTTTTCATCAAAGTATGACTTCATGCGCGGTTCGCCAGCGGGCGGTTTCGCCTCTCCGGTATAACTGTGATTCGGTCCCCCCGTCAAATAACCCGGCGCCGGCCCGCTGGGAGAGGTCAAAGCGTTGTCGTAGATGCCACCTCCGAACCATTCGTGATAAATTTCATTGGCGGATTTCTCAGCACCGTATTCGTACATATTGCTCAGATAAACCATATTGAGGGGATTGACGCCGTGCACATAATTAATGTGAGCTAAAGCGCGGGATTTGTAACTCTCTCGGTTATTCGGGTCGATGTCGTACAGCAGGGCATCATAATTCGTATTGCCATAATTGGATTCAACTTGGTTGCTTCCCCAGTGATATTGGGGGTCGGTCATGTAAGCCCGGTAAGGGTCGAGACTGGGATTCAATCCGTAGGAAAGTTTGTTGTTGACAACCATTTGGGCAAAGCGATCGCGGATCTGTTTTTTGAGGGCTTCATCCCCCTTTTGAAGTCGGGTATAAAACAGCATGGCATCCCCTTCTAAGGGTTCGTATCTCGACCAAGTATCCTCATTAAATGCCCGGGTCGCGCCGATATTTTCCCGGATGGCATCTTCGTATTTCTGCTCTCCGGTCAGGGCAAATAAGTAAACCCCGGAAGCCACCGATCGCGCTTTCTGCTCCTCGATACTTCGATCCGCATCTCCCGCTTTAATTGTCTGGGAATCACATTCGCCGCTTTTGGGATTTTTTTCATACCAATTCCAGGCTGCGATCGCCCGTTTTTGCAGATCTTCGGCGTAGGATTTCAAAGCCGGAAATTCCTGAAAAACCAGGGCGGCGTGGGCGAACATTCCCGCCGTCGCGATACTGGCGGAGGAACATTTGGGCGCGTAGTATCGGGGGCGTTTGTCGAGGCTGGGGCGACGGGCGGAATTGTAATCGATCGTTCCCAGTTTGATGAAGACTCCCCCATCATCGTCCTGCATTCGCTTCAGCCAATCCAATTCAAATTTGAGTTCGTCGATCAGATCGGGGATGTTATTTCCCGATTCCGGGATGTTGAAATCGTCCGTCCAAATTTCCGGGTTTTGGGAGTAAGCGCTCAAGAGTTGGTGAACGGGTTGGTTGGCAAATGTGACGTACTTGTTGGTATCTCCGGCGTCGAACCAACCGCCGCGCATATCCCGGGCGAGTTCGGGGTTATCTTTGTCATAGACAAATCGGGCTTCCGTGTCCTGTCCCGGCCCGAGAAACGCCGCCCCGTCGGTCCACCTCGGATCGGCGTAGGGTTCTTGTTTGGGAAAGCCGCTGCGCTGATAATAATAGGTGCGGGTGGCTGCGATCAAAACATCTCGGTAAACGTCCTCGGCGATGTCGAATTCAAACGATCGCTCCCCCGTTTCCCCATCCAAAATGTAGTAGGACCCCGGTTTCCGCACCTCCGAAAAGTCGAACCACCAGGCGCGATCGCCCGATTGGGAATGCACCTGGCCGTCCATCCACGGCGTGATCGTCCCAGAATAAACCTTTTGCTCGGAGTCGGCATCCCAAACTTCGTAGGTCGTCCCGGGGGAGACTTCTTCTTCGCCATTGAACCCCACTTCCGGATCGACGATCACCGCCACTTTGGGGTCTTGGGGACGATAACCGAACTGGTCAACCCGGATGTAGCTTTCGGGTTGAATGTCTGCCTGAGTGCCGGCGTTACAGTTGGTGACGGCAAACACCAGGGCGATCGTCAAGAAAAAACAAGTGAAAAATTTGAGCATGGTTTTAATCACGGCGATTCGAGTTGACCGGCTACGCGCCCACCTGATTCAGTTTTGCACACTCTCGGGCCGATCGCCACTTTCGAGGGCGTAGGGTGTAGGGTGTAGGGTGTAGGCGGGGAGCAAGGGTAAGGACAAAAGGGTCAAGGTCAATTGTCCCCAGGAGCGAAGAGAGCCACCACTCTGTTTTCAAATTGACGATCCGGATTTGATCTGACAATTGAAACCCACCCCGGATATCGACTTCGATGAAATCGCCGGGATGGGAAAATTCGGTTGTATTCAAGTGGCTTCAATTTTTGCGGACGAGTTCCGCCCTCAAACAAAATTTATCAAATTGAAAAAATTGGCAAATCAATTAAATGTCGGACATTTCAAAAGCGGTCTGTTTTGGAAAACCGGACTAGGCCCCGATCGCCTCTTCGACGGGGGCGAGCCGCTGGGACGAATAGCCGATTCCCCGCACGGTGAGAATGTACTCGGGGTTGCGCTGGTCCGTTTCGATTTTGGCCCGCAACCGCGCCACGTGGACGTCCACCACCCGCATATCGGCGATGCGACGGGGGGCGTATCCCCACAGTTGTTGCAGGATGTCGGAACGGGAAACCGCTTCTCCGGAATGCTTGAACAGCAGTTCGAGCAAATTGAACTCGATGTAGGTGAGCGGAATCAGTTTGTCCCCTTTGTACACCCGCCGTTTCACCGTGTCGATCCGCAGGGTGTCCACCTGGATCACTTCGGGACTGAGTTCTTGGGGAAGCGTCGTATCTTTGAAACGGCGCAGGATCGCCTGGATGCGAGCTTCCAACTCTTTCGGAGAAAAGGGTTTGGTCAGGTAGTCGTCTGCACCGAGTTCCAAACCCGTGATGCGATCGGCCACGTCTCCCAAGGCGGTCAACATGATGATGGGCACATCTGAAATGGCTCGGATTTTTTGACACACCCCGTATCCGTTGAGCTTCGGCATCATGACATCCAAAACCACCAGGTCGGGACTTTCTCGCTCGAACAGGTCGATGGCCTGATGGCCGTCGGCGGCGGCGACGACCCCGTAACCCACCATCGAGAGGCGGGTGGTCAAAATGCGCCGGATGGCTGATTCATCGTCGGCGATGAGAATTTTGTCGGGATTGCGCCGTTCGTCGAGTCGTGCTTGTACGGTCATGTTTGCTCCCACTTCTAGTATTTGATGGATCGGCTTTGAGCCAGGCCGGCGAGGGTGCTTTGGCCCCCCGGCCGCCTGTCGGACAGGACATTGACGGCTATGATAACATACGTTTTCGTAATGTTATCAAATTTTCTTCAAACTTCTTAACAATCCGTCTTGTTTTGAAAAAAAAGTTTACAAAAATATGAGTATTGACTCTCGTCTTTACAAATTAATATATGAGATGGAGGGCGCTTTTACAAGCGACTGCTATTATCGATGAACTATCGGCATTGATTGTCAAAAATGTGATCTAATTGAAACCATGCCCAATCCATTCCTAGGGGTCAGGATTCCTTCTGAGGTACACGAAGCACTCATGGCGCGGGTAACAATAACGGGACAATCAAAGTCAGATCTGGTCATTAATGCTTTGAGGGCCTACCTGGGAATGTCCCCTCAGCAGGAAAAGCTTGAAGAATTGGAAGTGAGACTCTCGGCTTTGGAGCTGAAGCTGGAACAGTTGACCCAAGAATCTCACATCCACCATCACAACCACCGTCCCGACATTCACTACCGGCCCCCTCAGACATCTGAGGAATAAAGGTGGTTGATTTACCGGGGGGACAGTCCGTAAAACCCAGCGATCGCCAGGGGAATAAAAATGGCCATCAACAGGGTCAGGAAAACGCCGACCCGCGTGAAATCGTAGAACTTATATCCGCCGGGACTGTAAACCATCGTATTGGTTTGGTAGCCGATGGGAGTCATGAAACTGCACGAAGCGGCCAGGGTGACGGCGAACATGAAAGCATAGGGGTTGAGTTGCAAGGTTTCGGCCACTTTAACGGCGATGGGAATCATCAACAGCACCGCCGCGTTGTTCGACAAAATTTCCGTCAGCAGGACGGTGATGATGAAGAAAAATGTCAACACCCAGTAGCCCGAAAGGTTCCCCCCGATCGCCACCAGGTTGTCAGCCAGCCATTGGGTAGCCCCGGAATTTTCCATCGCAATTCCCAGGGGAATCAATCCGGCCAACAGAAAAATCACATCCCAGCGGACGGCCCCGTAAATTTCCCCGGGTTTGAGACAGCCGGTGGCCACCATCAGGATCACGCCGGCCAAGGCACCGACCATGATGGGGACGACATTGAAAGCAGCCAAGCCGACGACGCCCACCGTAATGGCGATCGCGATCCCAGCTTTATTCTGCCGCAAATTTTCCACATTGCGCTGTTCGAGAACCAACAGTTCCCGGGTGGTTTGCAAACCGATAAAACTCTGTTTCGGACCCTGCACCAGCAGCAAATCCCCGAACCGGAGGGGAATTTTCCCCAACCGTCCCTGCACCAATTCCGCCCCGCGGCGGATCGCCAAAACGGTAGCATTGTAGCGCTGTCGGAACCGCAGATCCTTCAACGTCGTCCCGATCAGGCGGGAGTTGGAAAGAATCAAAACTTCCGCTATTTTTTCCTCCCCGGAACTGAGCACTTCCTGCAACGAATCTTCCCGAAACTTGACATCGGGCAAAATATCCAAACCCCGTTCCTCGCGAATTTTAAGCAGGTCATCGCGGGTGCTGCGGATAATTAAAATATCCCCCGGTTTCAAAACCTTGTCGCCCAACGGTTGGGGCAGGTGTATCTTGTTGCGGACTAACTCCAAAACGTCGAGGTCAAACTTGCGTTGAATCTCACTCTGACCCAGGCTTTGTCCCACCAAACTCGATCGCTCCGTGACCACCACCTCGCTGAGATATTCCTGCAATTTGTAGCCTTCCCCCATCAAATCTTGGCTGTTAGACTTGCGTTTTGGTAGGAAGCGGGGGGCAATAAAAGTAATGTAAAATAATCCCAAAACAAAGCTCAACAACCCAACCCGGGTAAACTGAAAAATGTGGAAGGTTCCGTAACCGAGTTGTTCGGACAAACCGCTGGCTAAAATATTGGTCGAAGTGCCGATGACGGTGATCATCCCACCCAAAATTGAAGCATAGGAGAGGGGAATCAACAATTTTGAGGGGGAGGTTTTTTGTTGATTGCACCAATCTTCGATAATGGGCAGAAAAATGGCGACGACCGCCGTGTTATTGATGAAAGCGGAAATCGGCCCCACCAAAATTCCCATCACGAACAACTGCTGGTTGGCATTGTTTCCCCCCCATTTCATCAGGCGATCGCGGACAATTTGAATCACCCCCGTGCGGGTAATCCCGGCACTGAGAATAAACATGGCCATCACGGTGATGGTGGCGGCGTTGCCGAAGCCGGAAATCCCTTCTTCCGGCGTCACCAACCCCAGCATCATTAACAGGACCGTGACGGCGATCGCGGTCAGATCGACGGGCAACCATTCGACGACAAAACTGATCAGGGCGAGAATGAGGATCGAGAGGGTGAGGACAATTTCCATCTGAGGGCTTTGAATCGGAGGACGGGATTGAGTATCTCGCCGAACGTTGCGATCGGCTTAGACCATCATACTGACATCCAAAGCTGAAATCAGAGAAGTCCGGCAGACCCAATTTTAGACAATTTCCCCCTGCAAACGCCCGGGAACCCAGAATTTGGTAGGGGCGCAAGGCACGGCGCCCCCCCTGCCATCTCAGACTATTTCGACTTGCCGTTGCCGTCGCCTTCTTCGGCAAAGGTCGCCAGAACCCGTTCGGCCAGCTTGTCCGGCACTTCCTGGAGGTGGTCGAATTTCCAGTTGAAGTAGCCGACGCCCATCGTGAGCGATCGCAACTCGACGATCAGATCCTGCATTTCCGCCTGGGGCAGGTAGGCCGAAACCCGGTCCCACCCTTTCCAGTCCGCGATCGGTTCGTAGCCCAAAATTTGGCCGCGGCGGGTGGTGATCAACTGGAACAGTTGGGAGGTGAACTCGTTGGGGGCGCACACCTCCACCGAGGCGATGGGTTCGAGCAAGGTGGGGTTGCACTCGGCCATCCCCGTCTGCATGGCCAGCCGCGCCGCCTGTTTGAACGCCTGTTCGGAACTGTCAACGGAGTGGTAAGAGCCGTTGGTGAGCGTCACGGAGACATCCACCACCGGGAATCCCAGGGGCCCCTGTTCCAGGTACTCCCGCACGCCGATTTCCACGCCGGGGATGTACTGTTTCGGCACCACGCCGCCGACGATGGTTTCGCTGAAGTTGAACCCTTCGCCGCGGGGCAGGGGGGTGATGTCGAGGTAGACGTCCCCAAACTGTCCGTGCCCGCCGCTCTGGTGCTTGTAGCGCCCGTGGGAGCTGGTGTTGCCGCGGATGGTTTCCTTGTAGGGAATCCGGGGCGCGTGGGTGGTCATGGGCAGATTGTACTTGCGGCGCAGGCGATCGAGGGTGACGCGCAGGTGAATTTCGCCCTGTCCCCAGAGGATGACTTCGTGGGTGTCGCCCTGCTGTTCCCAGGCGAGGGAGGGATCTTCCTCCATCATTTTACTGAGGGCCGCGCTGAGTTTGACTTCATCTTTGCGGTTTTCGGGGGCGATCGCCAACGCGAAGACGGGGGGCAGAACCTCGGCTTTCGGCAGGGGATCTTTGAGGCGATCAGGTTCCGTGGTCAGGGTGTCGCCGGTTTGGATGCCCTCCATCCGGGCGAGGGCGACGATTTCCCCGGTTTTCGCGGTCTGGACACCTTGGGTTTGCTGTCCCATCAGGCGGTACATCCCCGCCGCCCGGATGCCGTTGAGGACGATGCCTTCGGTCAGTTCCCCCTGCCAGACCCGCACCAGGGAGAGTTTGCCGCCCTGGGGGGTGTAGAAGGTTTTCAGAACTTGGGCGATGGGGAAGTCGTCTTTGGCTTTGAGTCCCCGCCGTTCGGCCGTCAGGCCGGGTTCGGGAGCCTCCCGCACCAGGGCATCGAGGAGCGATCGCACCCCGTATTCCAACTCCGCCGCCCCCAAAAAGACGGGGACGATCAGATCGGCGCCCAACTCCATTTTCAAATCTGTGACGATTTCTTCCTGGGGCGGTTCGATCTCTTCGAGGAGTTCTTCTAGTAAGTGGTCGTCGAAGTTGGAGAGTTCCTCCAACATTTCCTGACGGGCCATGTGTTCCAACTCTTTGAGGTCTTCGGGCATCGGCACCGGGTCGGAGGGTGCGCCGGGGTGGTAGTGGTAGGCCTGTTCCGTCACCAAGTCGATAAAACCGACCAATTCAGACCCCTTGGCGATCGGGTATTGCTGCGGCACGATCGGGCGGGCGGACACCGTTTTTAGGGCGTTCAACAACTCTAAAAAGTTGGTCGTGCAGCCCTCTTCGTCGTCGAAGGCGCGATCCATTTTATTGATGAAGACGATGTGGGGGATTTCCCAGTCGTCGAGGAACTTGAAAATGGGGGATAGGGTGAGGATGCGGCTCGGGTCGGCTTCGCAGACGATGACGGCTAGTCCGGCTCCGATCAAAGCGTTGTAGGTTTCTTGGGCAAATTCCACCGAACCCGGGCAGTCGAGGAAGGTAAAGTGAATGCCGCCGTACTCGGTACTGGCGGCATTCACTTCGACGCTCATATCGCGATCGCGAGCCTCGGCGACACCGTCCCCCAGGCGGTTGCCCTCTTTAACCGTCCCTTTGCGGGTGACGGCTCCGGTTGCGAACAACAGGCTCTCCAGCAGGGCGGTTTTGCCGCTCAAATAGGGGCCGACAATTGCGACATTACGGTTTTCTGAAGTGACGTTATTTTTCATCGGAAGATCTCCTCAAGGAAGAACATCATCTGAGATTTAATAAGGTTCCGAAATTGGACACGGCGATCGCAAAACGCGACCCGAAAACATTAAGATTTGGTTAAGATTACAAATCGGTCAAATTGGGTATTGACGGATACAACAAATGATGATACTTAATGCCGGTCTGGCTCTGCGACCGCGCTCCTGGGTTCGGAATTGAAATCCACGTTCGATGCTCTTTCAACAATGGTTATACAGTACAGAATGGCTCATCCCCCTTCCAACGCCGATGAAGTTAATACAGTCTCAATGCAAATGTTGGAGATCGAGATTAGCCTCCCTCTTAATTTAGAATGTTTTGCCCCCGAGTTAACGTCCCGTTAATCAAAAAAAACATTATTAACTTTTTTGGCGTTTTGTAAAGGAATGTTGCCAACCCCCCGCCTCCGCCGAGACAATCAGACCGTACAGTTTGGTCTAAATGCGGGCGGGAGTGGCTGGGGAGGAGTCCGGCGATCGCGGCTTTTGTGGCGCATCCCGGATCGGAGTGCGATCGCATCTCAATCTCCCGCTATTGTAATATTCAGCGTTCGCAATCTTGCCATGTCTCCATCCCGGATCGTCACCCTACTCACGGATTTTGGCCTCAACGATGTCTACGTCGGCATCATGAAAGGCGTCGTCGCCCAGATCGACCCCACCCTCACCGTCATCGACCTCACCCACGAGATCCCCCCCCAAAATATCATAGCCGGACGGTTTTGTCTGATCAACGCTTACCCCTACTTTCCCGAGGGCACCGTTCACGTCGCCGTCATCGATCCCGGCGTGGGCACCCGGCGGCGGGCGATCGCGATCCAACTGTCCACCGGCTATCTCGTCGGACCGGATAACGGCTTGTTGGGCGGTCTTATCAAACAACAGGAAATCATCACCGCCATCGAATTGAACAACCCCGACTATTGGCGAACTCCGAACCCCAGCACCACCTTTCACGGCCGGGATATTTTCACCCCCGCCGGCGCCCACCTCGCCCGCGGCGTTCCCATTGAAAAATTGGGGACGCCCATCGATCGCGACACCCTCGCCGACCTTTCCTTACCCGATCCAAAACAAACAAAAAACATCATCGCAGGCTGCATCCAACATATCGATCGCTTCGGCAATTTAATTACAAATATTCCGGGCGATCGGGTGGCGGGAACATCCTGGACGGTGACATTTCCCACCTCCCCCAGACCCACCGTCATTCCCAGTCGCAAAACCTACGGCGACATCCACCCCGGCAGCCTCCTGACCCTGATCGGTTCCCACGGCTGGGTGGAAATTGCCGCCAACGGAGACAGCGCCCAATTGCAATTGGAGCTCAACTGGGGGGCAAAAGTTGAGATTCACCTGGATGCCAATTCAACACCCTGAAAACCGATGATTATATCCATGATTCCAAAGATTGACCCGGATCAAAAACCCTTGTACTGCCGTTATATTTTCGGATCAAGCAATTCTGCATAAGTAATGATGCCGATTCCAATTGCTTCGACAAGGCGATGGCGCGCGACAGACTAATTGATGACGATTTCTCCGTCAGGAAATGACCGGCGATATTTGCCCGAGCCGACCTCTGGAATTGAAAATAATATAGCATTTCTCCCGCCGATGAGGTACGATCGGGAATCAAAGTCCCCCTTGTGAAGGGGGATTTAGGGGGATCGTTCCCATCGGATGCGATCGCCAATTGCCAGAGATTGAAAAATTAGAGAAAAAATTAATATGAATTGGCTTCAAAAAACAGCAGTCCTCGTCCCGACAGATTTCTCCGATCTGTCTTTCGGCGCCCTCGAACCCGCCCGAGAATTTGTCAAAGATATCTCCCAAGTTCACGTCCTGCACGTCTTGCCGAAATTGCACCCCGCCGAACCGGGGATGGTTTGGAAAGCCGTCAGTTCCGAATCCCGCCGACAACACGCCGAAGCCGCCCTGAAAACCCAATTGCAGGAACGCGGCTACGAGGGGGTTCAAATTCAAATTGCGATCGGCACTCCCAGCCATGAAATTGTAGACTATGCAAAAGATAAGGGCATCGAATTGATCGTCATGCCCACCCACGGCTACACGGGGGTTAAACGGGTTTTGATCGGGTCGGTGGCCGGACAGGTGGCCCGCCTCGCCCACTGTCCGGTTTTGCTATTACATTAGCCCCCAATTTTGGGGGAGGGGAGTGCAAATTAGCCCTCACCCCCAACCCCTCTCCCAATTTGGGGCGAGGGGAGTGCAATCAATAATCTGTGTAATCTGCGTAATCTGCGGACGGAAATAGGAGCTCGCATCACCGTTCAACGATAATCGGTATCAGTTTCTCGAAATCGTCGCAAAAACTCGATAATATCCCGATCGCCCGGATTGATGCGTAACGCCTGCATGGCGGCGGTTCTGGCCTCCCGATCGCGGTTGAGTCGGGCCAAAGCGATCGCCTTCCCGAACCACCCCCGGGCATTATTAGCATCAATTTCAATGGCGCGACTGTAGGCATTGAGGGCTTCCCCATACCGCCTCAACTCCATCAAAATCGCCCCTTTCAACACCCAAACCTCCCCCAATTCGGGGTCGAGATCGAGGACATTTTCCACCGATACCATCGCCCCCTCATAATTTCCGAGGCGAAATAAAGCCTCCCCCCGGGCCATCAAAGCCGGGATAAAATCGGGTTTGAGAGCGATCGCGCGATCATAAGATTCCGCCGCCCCCCGGTAGTCCCGCCGCCGGTTCATCAGCAGGTTTCCCCGCAAATACCAGATCCCGTAATCCTCCGGTTTGATTTCGATCAGGCGATCAAAAGATTGCAACGCCTCATCCGTCCGGTTCAGGGACATCAATACCGCCCCGCGATCGCGCCATGCCGGATAAAAGTTGGGATGGAGTTGGGTGGCGCGATCGTAGGATTGCATCGCTTCATCGTACCGCCCCAAGGAAGATAACGCATTCCCCCGACCGTACCAAGCCGGGTAAAAATCCGCCTGCAAAGCGATCGCCCGTTCAAAGGCTTCCAACGCCTCCCGCCACCGTTCCAAGCGATATAATTGGTTTCCCCGGTTCGTCCAATCCACCGCACTGAAGCGATCGTCCACTTCCGGAACTTGCAAATATCGCGAAATAGCCTCCAATTCTTCGGCCGTGGGACTCGGCGGTTCGCCGCTGCTGACGTTCAAATTGAGTCGAATTCCGGCCTGCAAAAATCGCCGAATCGGAATCCCCGCACTGTACCCCACCAAAACGCGATCGCTCATTCGCGTCGTTTCATCGTAGAGGATCTGACCCTCCGTCATCCCGTGGATGCCGATCACCCGGCCCTCGGTATCCAAAATCGGTGCCCCGCTCATTCCCAACCCCGTCAAATTGGTATAAAACAAATCGTAACCCCGGGAAAAGGGTTCTTTCACGAAGGCGAGTTTGTAGGCTTCGCTCACCAGCAACCCGGCGGTAAATTGGCGATCGCGGGATTCCGGCCAGCCGGAAATAAAAATATGTCGCGAGTCGGCATCATAGTTATAATCGGCAATTTCGGCGACGGGATAGGTGCGATCGCTCTCGAATTGCAACAAAGCTAAATCGATTCCCGGCAATTTGATCACGCGATCGTAATTGAGGGGATACCGTTCCCCGCCGTCGGTGACGATGGTGTATTCGTCGGGACTGCGAACGACGTGGTTGGCGGTAAGGACGTAGTAAACATTATTTTCCCTGGCAATAATCACCCCGGAACCGGGATTGATGCCGTCGATGCGGACGGTGATGCGGCGGCTGAGGCGATCGATTTGGTCCGCCATCAGCGCGATCGCATTTCCTGAAAATATCAATATCGCCGCCATTCCGACAATAGCCGCACTCAACCCCTTCCGAATTCGCTTCATCCCCAACCTTCCGAACATCTGCGACATTCCCTACTTCTGATCAGAGGCGATCGATCCGGTTCCGACAGCAAATTCCCGTTATGGAATTTGTGGAATTTATGGAATTTTAGATTTTAGATTTTAGATTTTAGATTTTCCCCCATCCCCGACTCCCGACTCCCGACTCCCGATTCCCTCTTCATATAAACTGTATAGGGAAAAATTTTTCCCCGATGTTTGAGGAACTGCGATGCTGGCGAAACGAATTTTGCCCTGTCTGGATGTGAAGGCGGGCCGGGTGGTCAAGGGTGTCAACTTTGTCGATCTCAAGGATGCCGGAGATCCGGTGGAATTGGCCGCCGCCTACAACGAGGCGGGGGCCGATGAGTTGGTGTTTCTGGACATCACCGCCACCCACGAAGACCGGGACATCATCATCGATGTGGTCTACCGGACCGCCGAACAGGTGTTCATCCCCCTCACCGTCGGGGGGGGTATCCAAAACTTAGAGATAATTAAAAATTTGTTAAGGGCGGGGGCCGATAAGGTCAGTATCAACTCGGCGGCGGTTCGCGACCCGGAATTTATCAATCGGGCGAGCGATCGCTTCGGTGCCCAGTGTATTGTAGTCGCGATCGACGCCCGCCGCCGCACCGACCCGGAAAATCCCGGTTGGGACGTTTTCGTGCGGGGAGGCCGGGAAAATACGGGCTTGGACGCGATCGCCTGGGCGCAGGAAGTGACGAAACGGGGCGCGGGAGAGCTTCTGGTGACGAGTATGGACGCGGACGGAACCCAAGCCGGCTACGACCTGGAATTGACCCGAACCATCGCCGAAACTGTCGAAATTCCGGTGATCGCGTCGGGGGGGGCGGGCACCTGCGGGCACATCTACGAAGCCCTGACCCAGGGACGGGCCGAAGCCGCCCTGCTGGCCTCCCTCTTACATTACGGACAGTTAAGCGTCTCGGAAATCAAATCTTATCTGGCCGACCGCCAGATCCCGACCCGAAATCTCGACCCGCAACCCCTGTAAGTTCCTCCCCTCGGGGGGTTGCTCGCACCGCCCGAGGAAATTTTTGAATCTCGGCTCAGTTACAAAACTCCTGTTAGAATAGAGGAAATGTTACGAAACGTAACTTATGCTGATTCCTATTCTAATAATTGACGTCGCCCTGGTGGCCTGGTCCGTGCATCTGATGCAGCAAGCCGCCCGCTATCGGGAGTTTTCCTTCGTCCTGGCGGGGATTTTGGTGGCCATTTCCGCCGCCGCGATGGTCGTGGTTTACTTTCTCATGGGGTCCTGTATCGACCACCTCACCCAGATCTCCCATCACGGAAGATGACTCGATACGTTTGGAAGCCCTGTCGCTTTAGCGCAGGGAGGAAAAACGAACGGCGACTTGAGTCGCCTTGGTGTATTATGTTCATATGTGAGTATTTTTGACTCGTGAAGCAGGTCTTAACCGTAGTTGGCAAGATTCAACCGACCCCGAAGCAAACCTCTAATCTTGAGGCGACGCTTCAGGCGTTCGCTGATGCTTGCAACTATGCCAACCAGGAGGTTAACCCTAAAACCACTAATTTTCTGGGTGTTGACCTGGGACGAACTGACATCGCGGTTACGTCCGATGGTCAAAAGTGGAGTGGTGAGCCAGTCAAAAATACTCGTGACAAATTGGCTCGTGTTCGAGCGTCGATTCAAAGGAAGGGCACGAAAGGGGCAAAACGCCTCCTGAAACGGCTGTCCGGCAAAGAACGGCGCTTTCAAGTCTGGGTGAACCATAGGATCAGCAGACGCATTGTAGATACAGCCGCGGCGCTGAACGCCACCATTGTTTTGGAAGATTTGACTGGTATCAGAGAACGCACCAACAAACAGCGGCGCAGTCCAACTGAACGTCGTCGCTCCAATAGTTGGGCGTTTTATCAAATGAGGCAGTTTCTGACCTATAAAGCACTGGTGGCAGGCATCCCTTTGATGACGATCAATCCGGCCTACACGTCGCAAACCTGTCATTGCTGCCTTCATATTGGAGAGCGCAGCGGCAAACGGTTCAAATGCAGCAACTGTGGTTGGATTGGTGATGCCGATTATAATGGTTCGCTCATGATTGCTATTTCTGGGGGCGCTGCAAGCCGTCC
>NZ_JAYFER010000483.1:0-228 GCF_055795065.1 Lyngbya sp. CCY1209 | reverse complement strand
TCTGCTCCTAATAACTCGACCACTGCCAACCATCTATGACTAACCGAAAGGTAAACATCCGCCATGAACCCTCGAAAACATTGGGTATCGAAAACAGATTGATTACGGTGCTGCTCGAATGAGTAAGTGGAAGAGTGGAAGTTTAGATTAGTTATCCACACAGACCCTTAAAAGTACACCGGGGGAAAGGATGAGTCTAAGGATGGAATACCCATACAGATGGAACGA
>NZ_JAYFER010000482.1:0-14774 GCF_055795065.1 Lyngbya sp. CCY1209 | reverse complement strand
AGGAGCCGTGTGAGGTGAAAATCTCATGCACGGTTTTGAATGGGAGGGGGAGAAGGTGACTTCTCTCTCGACCCCTAATAAATTAGGGCGCAAGACGCCGCGCCCCTACAATCTAAAATTCCTTCCCCAACAATTCTTTCCCGGTTGTGGGGTGCGATCGCCCGAATTATCGTTTGAATTGAGTTCAAACCAGATGCCTCGATGAAGCGTTTTGAGTCCCCGAGTTGTTATTACTGCCAGTCGATCGCCTTTTCCACTTCCCCCCACAAATTGCGGCTGTTGGGCATCGCGTTGATGTCGATCGCCGGTTTTGCCGGAATTGAAGCTGCGGTGGGGTGGGCGAGTCACAGTTTGGCGCTGGTAGCCGATTCCGGTCACATGGCCGCGGACGGGTTTGCGATCGCATTGGCAATTTTTGCCGCCTGGACGGCCCGACGATCGCCCCACAACCCCGAGAAAGTCGGGATCGAGGTTTGGGCCGCATTGGTGAACGGGGTGGGACTGGTGGTTATGGCCGGCGCGATCGCATTGGAGGCAGTCCGACACTTGCAACACCCCCCCGAAACCATCCTCAGCGGGCCGATGTTCGTCACCGCCATCGTCGGGTTGGGGGTGAACGGCTTCAACCTCCTGCTGCTGCACCGAGATAGTCAAACGGACATCAACCTGCGGGGAGTCCTCCTCCACGTCGCCGCCGATACCCTGAGTTCCGTGGGGGCCATCGTCGCCGCGATCGCGATTTGGAAGTGGCACTGGAATTGGGCCGACGGGGCCATCGGTTTGGGAGTGGCGACGGCGGTGGGTTTGGGGGCCGTGCCCCTGATCCGCCGCAGTTTGGAGATGCTGCTGACATCCGGTTTCCCCGACGGGGATGAAAAGGCCGTGGCGGCGGCGATCGCGGAATTTGCGGGGGTGGCTGCGGTCGAAGATCTCGCCCTGGAGGCGATCGCACCCGGTCATCGATTCCTGACGGCGACCCTAAAAATAGAAGCGGAAGGGGAAAATCGCGATCGTCTCATAGCCCAAATTCAAACCGCCCTCGGCCAAAACTTCGGCATCGAAGAAGTCCGCCTCCACCTCACCCCCGTCGCTTCCCCCGAAAAACTCGGTTTCCTGGAATTGGGACAAACCGATCTGGCGTCCCTGATCGCCGGAAAGTATAGCAGTGAGCGCTCATGTCGTTACAAAACCCAGAAAAGGGAGTAGGGAGTCGGTCGTAGGGAGGAAACTCAAAGTATCGACTTAGACACCTTGATCGCCCATTTCCCCCGTCAGCGGGAGCCGAACACCCCCTTGGGGTAGGCGATCCGCTTGTGGTTGACCTGTTCCCACACGCGGACGAAGATTTCGGCAATTTTTCCCATGTCCTCGCGGGTGAGTCCGGAATCGGCGAGTTGGTTGTCCTGCCAGCGGGCGCGGAGAATTTTGTTGACCATCTGCAGGGCTTCTTCGTGGGTGGCATCTTTGAGCGATCGCAACGCCGCCTCGCAGGAATCCGCCAGCATGACGATCCCCGTTTCCCGAGACTGAGGCCGGGGTCCATCGTAGCGAAAATCCTCTTCCCTGACGATCAGATCGCCATTTTCCTTAGCCCGCTGCTGGGCCTGGTAGTAGAAGTAGGCGATCAACATCTGGCCCTGATGCTCCGGGATGAAGGCCTGAATCGCTTTGGGGAGGCGACATTTCCGAGCCATCGCCAGCCCTTCGCTGACGTGTTTTTTGATGATGCCCGCGCTCTTCCAGGGGTCGTCAATGGCGTCGTGTTTGTTGGGTCCGCCCATCTGATTTTCGATAAATCCGAGGGGGTCGTGCATCTTGCCGATATCGTGGTAGAGTGTCCCGGTCCGCACCAGTTCCACATTGCAGCCCAGGGCCCCCGCCGCCGCCTCCGCCAGGGTCGCCACGAACATCGTATGCTGAAACGTGCCGGGGGCTTCCGTCGCCAACCGTTTCAGCAGGGGGCGGTTGGGGTTAGCCAGTTCGGCCAGCCGGATCGGCGTGATCAGGTCGAAGACGTGTTCCAAATAGGGACTCAACCCCAAGGCCACGATACTCCAGGCCAACCCTTCCAGGGACTGCAAGGCGACATCGCCCAGCAAGACGTACCAAATGGCGCTGGCCGTCGAGCTGACCATGAGGGTGACGACCAGGTAAATCACCCCCTGAGTCAGGCCGACGCCGCCGCCCAGGAGGGCCAATTCTTCGCGCGATCGCAACTGTCCCGCCAGCAAGCTGCCCAAAATCCCCCCCGCCGCGCTGGCCACCAGGGGGATCATCTCAATTTCCATGCCGACGGGCAAGATTGCCGACAGCAGGCCCACCACCGTCACCCCGACGGCGGACCCGTAAAAACTCCCGGTCAACAGGCCCACGGCTGGCAGGCTGGTGGCCGGCATTTTCAACAGCACCAACAGTGGCGTGCTCACGGTCAACAGCAGCAACAATAAGTAATCCCGGCGGCGCAAGCCGGGGCGAAAGCGCCTTTGCACCAAAAGCACGATGCCGATGGCGCCGCCCACCAGGCACACGAACCCCATCAATCCCTTCCAGTTGACGCCCCGTTCGCTCTTGCCGAAATAGTCGAGCGCCACAAATTGCCGCTGGGTGATGGTTTCCCCGGCGGTGACGATCACATCCCCCTTCTTGACGTTCACGATCACGGGTTCCACCTTTTGGGCGGCAAGTTCGGCGCGGCGGCGGGTCGCCACCGGATCTTTGATCAAATTGGGTTTCAGGAATTCGGTCAAGACGCGGTGGGCAAACCCTTGGGTTTGCAGGGGGACCTCATCGACATCTTGGATGTGCAGGCTGACCGCCTGTCTGAGAATGTCGTCGGGCAGCCCCGGGGCGATGCCTTGGGCCAGCATTTCTCGCGCCACCGACCGCAGGCCCGATTGAGTCCGCAGCCACACGGTATCGGACACATTCAAGATCTCGCGATCGTAGAGTTCCTCCTCCCCCGCCGTCTGTTGTTCCGACAGGAGGTTCAAGGCCTTGGCATAGTCGCGGCGGGCGTCCGAGATTTTCGAGATCACGGCCGTGAAGGCTTCTTCGGATGCCCGCATCCGGTAGCGGTCGAGTTGCAGGTCAGCCTGTTGCCGGAGTCGCTCGAACTCCACGTCGCCGGCAAACTTTTCGGTGGCCGATTTTTTGGCTTCGGGGGCTTCCGGGTTGACGAGATTGTTGGCGATGCTGCTTTGCTCGACGCGATCGAGCAGTTCTCGCCACTGCCATTCGGGCAGGCTGCGAATGTAGATCTGCGTGTCGGTCGATAAAATGCCGGTATTGGCGTAGGGAAAGGGGCCGGCGACTTTTCGCAACCGATCGACCTGTTCGATCACCGCCCGAATTTTTTGCAGGATGTCGCGGTCGATGGTCGGGTCGATGACCAGCACCGAGACTTCCCCGATTTGAGCGGCCCGCCGCTTTTCTTCGGTGGTTTTTTCGTCGGGGATGCTGGCGTCGAGGGGGGCGACGAAGGTTTCCGGGGCTTGGCGCCCCACCGATAGTTTGGGTTGGTTGTAAAAGCGCACCCCCATCACGCCGGTGAGGGAGACGACCGCCACGACCAACAGTAGGGGGGAACCGACCTGGGGCGATCGCTTCGTCTTCAAGTTGGAGCTGCCGCCGGTTGGCCCAGCCTTCGCTTTGGGTTGCTCCTCGGGCGATCGCCGCGATCGATTTCGAGACGGGCTGCTATTTCCGGCCTCAACCGTTCGTTCTCGCGATGACGAGTGGCGAGTCTGACTGCGAAGCCGTTCGATCTGTCGCGTGATTGACTGGAACCTATTCATCTATATCGAATTTTAAGCTGGACGGTATGGGTCGAGCAGCCGTATCATAATTAATTCTAAGGTATCGATTTCAAATTTTGGACTCCCATTTTCCGCCAAGGAGGCACATGAGCGAGGTTGGGGCGATTTTTGTCTCCCTAGAAAGTTTGGGGGACCGCCGTCACCACCGGATTCGGGAAATCGGAGGGGCCGGCTGACGGTTCGATGCCAGCCCAGGTGTCCGCTAATGTCTTGGCGAGCCCGAGGAGCGTCCCTTCGTCGATGTGAGTGTCTCCGTCCCGGGCTAACCGACCGGCGGCTCGAATGCCGGACAGACCGTTGTGGGCGCCCGACAGGACGGCAGCGAGGGTCGCCGTCAGCCCGGGTTGCCACCGCACCCGCGCCGCCCGTCGCAGCGTCAAGTCGGGGTCGAGGGGGGTGCTCGCAAAGCAGTACAATCCCAGGGCCAATGCCGCATCCTCGGGGGCGGGGAGGCGGTTTTCCATCTCCGCGAGGGTGGCGGATTGAGTCAGCCCGAGGTGCACCCGTTCGAGTTGTCGCCGCAGGAGCGTTTGCGGAGATAATGTCTCTAACAGGGACGGCAGCAGGTGCCGGGTATCGGCCGGGGTTCGCAGGATCTCGGCGATCGCAGCCCCCATCGCCAGCATCGCCGCTTCCCGTTCGCCACTCTCGGCATCGGGCCAGAGTTCGGCGAGTCGCCCCAACTGCCGCCGGAGTTCCGCCGCATCTTCGTGAAACAATAGGATGACCGGGAGGGCAATTATCGCGGCTTCCCCCGGTGTCGGGGCGGACGCGGGATTTGACGTTTCAGTTGGCAAAATTTGACGGCGGCGGGCGACGTCGAACCGCCGGTTTTGAATTAAACTTTCGGTCAGGGCGATGACCGACGCCTGCCAATTCCGAGGTTCGGATTGAGGGCGATCGCGGGACTCGACGCCCGAACACTCGGCCCCGGAACTGACGGGGGATGCCGGCCGCAGCCATCGCTCGGCGAGGTCGCCGCCAAGGATGGCTCCCAGCAAGGCCCCCTGAAACCGTTTCGAGAGTGGGTAGTCCATGAAGATTCAGCTTTGAGCGTCCGATCGTGATCGCAGGTGGTTGACCAGCGCCCTCAACCCCAAACCATAGCTGTCGGCCCCGAACCCGCTGATCTGACCGATCGCGATCGGGGCGATCAATGAGTGGTGTCGGAAGGGTTCGCGGGTGTAAATATTGCTGAGGTGAACCTCGACGGTGGGAATTTGAACGGCGGAAATGGCATCCCGCAGGGCGATACTGGTGTGGGTGTAGGCTCCGGCGTTGATCAACAAGCCCTGGTGATGTCCGGCTGCGGCGTGAATGGCATCCACCAAGACTCCTTCGTGATTGGATTGCCGAGTCACAACCTCGACTTTGAGCGACACCGCCTCCTGCTCTAGCAGTCGGTCGATATCGCTCAAGGTCGCTTTTCCGTAGATACCCGGCTCCCGCTTACCCAGCAGGTTCAAGTTCGGGCCGTGCAGCACCAGAATGCTCAACAATTTTCCAAATCCTTAGTGGCTGCTTTGTACTCAATGGCTTACCGCCGCCGGTGGGGATAATCTTTGACGGGAACAGGAATCGGTTCTGCCTCGGGTTGCGCTTCCGGACCGAGTAATGCTTCGATTAGCTCACGCGCCCATTCCCTCAGTTTTTCCAGCACCTTTTCAATGTATTCCATTGCAAAAATGGCTCCTTTTTACAGATCGGCGAGTTGACTTGACTGACGTTTGATGTTCTTCACGATTCAGGCAAGCCCGACTTTTCTTTTTAGGAACGGGCAAATCTTGCGCTTGCGGTGTCTGCCCTCGGCAGAACGGATATGCCCGACGATGGACTAGCAGACTAGCCATAGCTCAATCATAACGAATCTTCATCAAATTATGCAAGGCAAGGGGGAATTGACCCTGATTAATTGTCAATTATCACCGATCAATTGTCAACTGACGCCGCAGCCAGTCGATCGCGTTCCAGATGCTCACCCGTCGCACCCAAGTCCGCTCCCGCCGCACTCCCAGGCGAAATTCCCGGGCTTCCACCGTCCCGTCCGGCTGGGCGAGTCCGATATAAACCAACCCCACGGGTTTGGTTTCCGTCCCCCCGCCGGGGCCGGCGATGCCGGTGACGCTCAATCCCCAGTCGCTGCCGAGGCGCGATCGCACCCCCGCGGCCATCTGTTCGGCGACGCGATCGCTCACCGCCCCCAACCGCTCCAAATCGGCGGGATTCACCCCCAATAACTCTTGTTTGACGCGGTTATCGTAGGCGATGATCCCGCCCCAAAAATAATCCGAACTGCCGGGAATCTCCGTCATCATCGCCCCCAATCCGCCCCCCGTGCAGGACTCGGCGACGGCGAGGGTCTGCCCCCGCTCCCGCAGCAGTCGGCCGGCCGCCGAGGCGGGGGTGTCTTCGTCGATGCCGTAACAGTCCAAACCCGCGATCTGCCGGATCTCCGCCTCCACCGGGACGATCGACTCCCGGGCGATCGCTTCCGATGTCGCCCGGGCCGAAATCCGCAATTTGGCTTCCCCATAATTTGCATAGGGTGCCACCGTCGGATTGCCCAACTCCAGCAGGTGAGACACTTTTTCCGCCAAACTCGACTCCGAAATCCCCCAAAACTTCAGCGTGCGACTGTAAATCGTCTGGCCGCACCACCCCTGTTCTCGCAGGTAGGGGACGGCAATTTCCGCCCACATCCGCTTCATTTCCGCCGGTACCCCGGGGAACGTCAGTAATGTGAGGCGATCGCCGCGAGGTTGCCAGATGATGCCCGGGGCGCTGCCGATGGGATTGTAGAGGATATCGGCCCCTTCGGGAATCAAAGCCTGTTTGCGGTTGCTCGGCGCCATCTCCCGCCCCCGTTGGGCGAACTTGTGGGCGATATCTTCGAGAATTTCCGGTTTTTCAATCAGGGGAGTCTCGAAAAAATCGGCGATGGTTTCCACCGTCAAATCGTCGGGCGTCGGCCCCAAACCGCCGGTAAAAATCAGCAGTTGGGAGCGTTCCGAGGCGATCGCGATCGCCCGTTTCAGCCGTTCCCGGTTGTCCCCCACGACGGTTTGAAAATAGTGGGGGATGCCCAACATCGCCAACTCTCGTCCGATAAATTGGGCGTTCGTATTGAGAATGTCGCCGAGCAATAATTCCGTCCCGACACAAATAATTTCAGCACTCATGGATTCAGCCATTCAACGCAGGACAACACCGAAATTTAACGATTCTATCTCACCCGTTTGAGCGCCTTCCAACTGGTATAGCCCAACAATCCCGTCGCCCCCAGGGCGTAGGTCACGCCGCTGGGAAAACCGGAGAACGCCAACGCCAAACTGCCCACCCACAGCGTCAGGGAATAGATAAACAAAACCGTCAGCCGTTGTGACAAACCCGCCTGCAGCAGTCGGTGGTGGAGATGGCGGTTGTCGGCGGCGAAGGGGGACTTCCCGTGTCGCAGCCGTTCAAAGATGACCGCCGACATATCCAAAATCGGAACCGCCAAAATTAGATAGGGGAGCAGGACCGCAGTGACGGCGGTGGTTTTCACCAAACCGATCACCCCCACCCCCGCCAGGGTGAACCCCATAAAATAGGAGCCGCCGTCCCCCATGAAAATTTGGGCGGGGTTGAAGTTATAGCGCAGGAACCCCAGGGCCCCCCCGGCCAGGGCGGCGGCGATGAGGGCGGCGGCGGGTTGGTTCATGAACAGGGACACGATCAACATGACCACGGCGGCGATGCCGGAAACCCCTGCGGCCAGACCGTCGAGGCCGTCGATCCAGTTGATGGCGTTGGTCATCCCCACCAGCCAGAGGACGGTGACGGGCAAACTCAGGAAGCCGATATGGACGAGTCCGCCGAGGTAGGGGATGCCGAGGAATTCGATGCGGACGCCCGCGCCCCAGGCCAGACTGGCGATCGCGGTTTGCAGCAGCAGGCGGGTCAGGGGGGACAGGCCGAAGAGGTCGTCGGCTAACCCGATCAAAAAGAACGCCATACCGCCGACGGTGACACCCCAAATTTCATATTCTTGCTTCGGGGCGAGGGGTTGGCCGCCGGAGTCGATGAAACCGCCCAACCCCCAGACCAGTAGCAGCGCAACCAGGGTCCCGATGAAGATCGACACTCCCCCCAAACGCACCATCGGACGCTGGTGTACTTTGCGATCGCACGGCAAGTCCACCCGCCCGCTTTTCAGGCCGATTTTTTTGACGATCGGCGTACTCCAGAGAACGATGACGGCAGAGATCACAAAGGCGAACAGATGATAAAAAGGATAGGGCATCTGAAGTTGTGTTTTGGATGGGAGCTAACAGCAGGTTCAGGCAGAGTCTACTATATTTCGCCCTGATTCTGACACCCGATCCTCGCCAATGGGGAAAGGGCGATCGCACCCCTCCCCGGCGGACTCCGCAACCCGTCACGTCAAAGCCGGGACTTTGATAGTGAGATGGGGGTAGAGGGGGAAGCGATCGCACAGTTGGGCGACGCGACCGATGCAATCGGCTTTCACGGCTTCGTCTTCCGGGTTCAGGAGGCGATCGGCGATGATATTGCCGATTTCGGCAAATTCGGCGCTTCCCATGCCCCGGGTCGTCACGGCCGGGGAGCCGAGCCGCAGGCCGCTGGTGACGAAGGGGGATTCGGGGTCGAAGGGGACGGTATTTTTGTTGGCGGTGATGTTGATTTCGCCCACCAGGCGATCGGCCACTTTCCCGGTCATCCCCACGGAGCGCAAATCCACCAGCATCAGGTGGTTGTCCGTCCCGCCGGAGACGATTTTCAAACCCCGTTCCTGCAATTGGGCGGCTAGGGCCTTGGCATTTTCGATCACCCGGCCGGAATAGGTCTTAAATTCGGGCTTCAGGGCCTCTCCGAACGCCACGGCCTTTCCGGCAATTACGTGTTCCAGCGGTCCCCCCTGAGATCCGGGAAACACCGCTTTATCGAATTTTTTGCCCAATTCCGGATCGCGGGTCAGGATCAGACCGCCCCGGGGGCCGCGCAGGGTTTTGTGGGTGGTGGTGGTGACGACATCGCAGTAGGGGACAGGGTTCGGATGGTGGCCGGTGGCGACCAACCCGGCGATGTGGGCGATGTCGGCGAGGAGGTAGGCGCCCACGGCGTCGGCGATTTCCCGGAATTTGTCGAATTGGATGGTGCGGGGATAGGCGGAGTAGCCGCAGACGATCAGTTTGGGTTTGTGTTCTTTGGCCAGTTCCAGGATGCGATCGTAGTCGAGTTGTTCGGTTTCCGCGCTGACGCCGTACTGGCAGACATTAAACCACTTCCCGGAGACGTTGACGGGGGAACCGTGGGTCAGGTGACCGCCGTGGGACAGGTCCATGCCCATGATCGTGTCTCCGGGTTTCAGCAGGGCCAGGAAGACGGCGAAGTTCGCCTGGGCACCGGAGTGGGGCTGGACGTTGGCGTGGGCGGCGTCGAACAGTTCCCGGGCGCGATCGATCGCCAGTTGTTCGATATGGTCGATAAATTCGCATCCCCCGTAATATCGCTTGTTCGGGAGGCCTTCGGCATATTTATTGGTCAGAACCGACCCCTGGGCCGCCAATACCGCCGGGGAGGTAAAATTTTCGCTGGCGATCAGTTCCAAATGCTCCCGCTGACGCCGGAGTTCTTTGCCGATCAATTCGGTCACGGTCGGATCGGTCTGAGCCAGGATGTCCAGGTTGGTATCGCTCACAATCAATTTCCCTTTCTGACAAATCTTAGGATGTTGCAGTGAACGCGGTCGCGAATATCCGCTTTCGTGTCGGCATCGAGATCTTGCCGCCGCTCTCGGCGAGAAGGGTAAAGCGTCCCACGTCCACAAACTAACGATCATAACTCGCTTTCCTTCAGACTTCTAGTTGGAACGGGCGGCTTGACAGGAATGTTAAGTTGTGAGTCACTTTCTCGGGTTTGGCGGGATCGTGAAATAAAATAAAAGGGCAGGTTAAGAAATCGGCCGGAGGGATGATAATGTTAGTGATGATGATGGAAAATCAAATCATTGAGCCTCACCAAGTTTGTCAGGGCTGTTTGCTGGCCGATCGCAGCGGTCAACCCCGGTGGCGCGGCGGACACCTCACTTGCGGACACTTGATCCGCAAGCCCGGGGACAACAAACCCGGCCAGTACGAGTGCGAGATGGGATTCCGCATCGCCAATATCGACTGATTTCCTCACTTCGGAGAATAACTTCCGGGCATCGCTGCGCTATCCTGAGTCTAGAGATTAATTTTCGTTAACTGACGCACTCAGGAGAGGTGACTATGAATTGGCGCGGGACTACCACCGTTCGCGATCGCATTTTTGCTTGTCTGCCCTACTTGCTGCCCCTCGTGTATGGGCTGACATTCGGTCAATTTTTGTTCAGTCAATTTCCCATCCTACAGATCATTCTGATTCCTCTGAGTCCCCTACTGTTCCTCTACCGCATTCCCTTTGCCGGTCTGATCGTTTTCTTTGCACTCTTCATGCTGGTGGTGCGGAATGAAAACATCCCCCATTTCATCCGTTTCAATACGATGCAGGCGATTTTACTCGATATTATCGTGATCGGCTGCAGTTTGATTTTGAGAATTATCCCCTTGCAAGGGTTCATCCAAGAAACGCTCTACAACATGGTCTTTTTGGGGATTTTGGCATCGGTGATTTACGGGATCGTCCAATCCGCGCGGGGACAGTACGCCGAAATTCCGACGATCTCCGATGCGGTGTATATGCAGGTTCGGTAAGGAAGCGGGAAAATAGAGTCCGCGATCGCACCCCGGTCATCTCGGCAAAAATTCTCGGCGCGATCGCACTCCGCCCGCTCCTGAACGGTGGGGACGTGCTATTATAAGAGTTTGTCTTGTTGATTTTGAGTAAAATCCTCTCATGGCTGTCCCAAAGAAACGAACCTCCAAGTCCAAACGGAATATGCGAAAGGCGACTTGGAAGCGCAAAGCGAGATTACAAGCTGAAAAAGCTCTCTCCCTCGGGAAATCCGTCCTCACCGGCCGTTCGGCCAGCTTCGTCTATCCTTCCAATGAAGATGAGGAGGACGACGAAGAGTAGGAAATTGGCGATCGCGCGATCGTTAGCCGGATGTCGGTTCGTGCCGATGTCCGGTTTTTGTTTGGGGAGTCGGGAGTCGGGAGTGGGGAGTCGGGAAACGTTGTTGGGCTTTAGCCCCCCACAGATACCGAGGCGCTAAAGCGCAACAACGAGAAGGGTGTTGATTGCTGTTGTTGGGCTTTAGCCCGATTGCAGAACCGCTTCGGGTAGGATCAGCATGGCGTCGCCGAAGGAGTAAAAGCGATATCGGTTTCCCAAGTCGTTTTCGGGCTGTTCCAGGGCGTCCTGATAGAGCTCTAATAGTCGCCGCCGGCCGATCAGCGCCGACACCAGCATCAGCAAGCTCGATCGCGGCAGGTGAAAATTGGTGATCAGTGCGTCCACCATCCGCCAGCGGTAGCCCGGATAGATAAATAAATTCGTCTGGCCGCAATAGGGTTGAATCCGGCCGTTTTCCGAATTTTGCAGCGTCGCCGTCCCCTCCAGGGTCCGCACCACCGTGGTCCCCACGGCGATCACCCGCCCGCCGCGATCGCGGGTTCGAGCAATTTTCTCCGCCGTCTCCGGGGGAACTTCGGCCCATTCGCCGTGCATCTGGTGGGTGGTGATGTCCTCCACTTCCACGGGGCGGAAGGTCCCCACCCCGACGTGGAGGGTGACGAAGGCGCGATCGATGCCGCGTTGTTCCAATCGTTCAAATAGGGTATCTGTGAAGTGTAACCCCGCCGTCGGTGCGGCCACGGCCCCCGGGCGATCGGCGTAGATGGTCTGGTACTGTTCCGGCAACGCCCCGGAGTCCGTGACGTAGGGCGGAAACGGGATCTGGCCGAATTGGTCGAGGCGGGAGATGAAAGATTGACCTTCGGGAACCTCGAATTTCAGCAGGCGTCCCCCCGTGTCGGGATCGATTTCCAAAACGGTCGCCCGGAGTACCTCATCCCCGGTTCGGGAGTCGAATTCCAATTGAGAACCGAGTTTGAAGCGTTTTCCCGGCTTCACCAACGCCAGCCAACAATCGGGCGATCGCTCCTCCAACAGCAAAATCTCGATTGCGGCCCCGCTACTCTTGCGGCCGTAGAGGCGGGCGGGCAGCACCTTGGTATCGTTGAGGATCAGCAGGTCTCCGGGTTGCAACAGGTCGGGGACATCCCGAAACAGGCGGTGGCGGTGGGAATGGGGCGAATCCACCACCAGCAGGCGGGAAGCGTCCCGGGGCACGACTGGATTTTGGGCGATGCGATCGGGCGGTAATTCGTAGTGATACGCTTGCAAACTTGTGTCCGAGTTGTCCACGACTCCAGTCACTCCTAATCCTGAATTTCTCGCCCCCACGACAAGTTGGGTAGAAACCCCCATGCCAGATCGGGGGCTTTTCCCCTAGTAAAAAGGGCGATATCCCACGAACATATAAGTATAGCCTTGTCACATTGTCCGATCGAGCGACTGCATCCGTATCAATACTCATTGACCCGATGCAGTGACGGTGAGAAGGGAAACGGCGAACTGAAACCCATTCCCGAATCGTTCGAGAACATCGTATCAGTTTGAACCGCCCAGTTTCCTTGACACGCGATCGACACTGACAGCAAGGAGCGATCTCGTCCATCTGTCGCTCGGTTGCAGACTATCGGAACTAGAAGGTTGCAGCCAGATGGCGGGACACACCAAGACGCGGGAGAAGACCTCATGGAATATCTATACTACATTGCCAATACGAGTCTGACACTCAGAGTTGTGGATTTTCTGCAAACTCAAGCTCACCTGCCGGTCAAATTTATGACCGTCATCCATCAGATCGATGGCTGGATTATCAAAGTCAAGATGAGTCAGTATCTGACCCCCCACCAACACGGCAATTTTCGGGCGTTCATGAACGAACTCGGAATTCCCTACGAACCCGACATCCGCATTCAAATGGCCCTGTGGGGACTCGAAACGGGACAATCTCCCCTGAGTGTCATGCGCCGCTATCAGGTGGCGGTGGTGTCCCACGGAATCCCCAACCGGGAGGACATCGAAGCATTTCGCACCCAGTTTGTCCGGGGTCTGGGTTACTGCCCCGAGGCGCTGGCGTAGCGCGTTTTAAATTGACCTTCACCCCGTCTTCTCGCCCTAGCAGAATGCCGATTCGAGATAATTCTGGAGGGTGAGGTGATATCCCTCTATCGGGATGGGTAGGCCGGGTTCGATCGCCGGTGATGGCGTCGATACCCGGTCTTTTTTCGTGGGGCGATCGCACCGAACCAGGGCCACGTCGAACCGGCAGGGCCGGGTACTCAGGTCGGGGCGATCGCTCAAAAAGTGTTCGGCCGTTTGAATCAGTTTCCCCTGTTTGGCGGGGGTGATGGCCAGGGCGCCGTCTTCGTCCCAATTGCCCCGACTCCGGGTTTTGACTTCGACGAAAATGAGGGTGGGGGCGCGATCGGCGATCAGGTCGATTTCTCCCCAGCGGCAGCGATATTGGCGGTGAAGGATTTCCCAACCGGTTTGCCGCAGCCACCGGGCCACCAGTTCTTCCCCCAACTCTCCGATTTGGCGCGACATTTTCTGTCCTCCCGATCGCTTCCCCTGTACACTAAATCCTAAATGATAGATTTTCCATACACTCGATAGCATGGGTTTTTCTTCTCGAACCGCTATGAACCGGAGTATTATTTCGCGCATCGGTGCGATCGCGCTGAGTTTGGCGATCGCGATCGGACTGGTCGCCGCGGCCTTCACCCCCGCCCCCGCCCGGGCGGAAAATTACGAAAAGCAGACGCTGATCGATATGGATTTCTCCAACCAGGATCTCAAGGATTCGGAGTTCGACTTCGCCAACCTCCGCCGCAGCGACTTCAGCCACAGCGACTTGCGGGGTGTCAGCCTGTTCGGCGCCAAGCTGCAAGATGCGAACCTGGAGGGGGCTGACCTGCGGTTTGCGACCCTGGACACGGCCCGATTCATCCGCGCAAACCTCACCGATGCGGTGCTGGAGGGGGCGTTCGCTTATAATACCGATTTTCAGGGTGCGATCGTCACGGGGGCGGATTTCACCGATGTCCTGTTGCGGCGGGACCAGCAGGAAATGCTCTGCGAGGTCGCCGAGGGGACGAATCCAGTGACGGGACGGGAAACCCGCGAAACTCTGTACTGCGATTGATCGGTCAATTGTAGTCCAGTAGTGGACTGATACACCTTAAACGGTGGGTTACGGCGGATTGCTATATTGCCTTCACAGCATCAGTTTCAGCCGCCTAACCCACCCTACACGAAAGCACATTTTTAGCCGTGCCGGTTCAGTCGGGGGGGTTAGGCGCGGCAGTAATTTTTCGGAAAAATCCACAACTTTTCATCCGCGCCGTAACCCACCAATTTCCCATGAGGTTTAACCACCATAACGGTCAATCATGAATCTTCTATCGGGGCAAAAACAAGGGAATGTTGCCCCTTGTTCGCCCCCAGTCGCCATAATTGGATGCAGATGATTGGGGAGTTTGTGGGATGATAAAAAGCGATCGCATATTGAGATTTGGGTTGAATTACCAGGCCCGCTGAGGAATTGATTCCTCAGCTAATAGCGAAAATGGGAAATAAAAAGCGATCGCACACCTATTTAAAATTCCCTTGAACTACCATAATGGTTAATACTGATTAAAACATTGGTGTCTATAGTGGTTTCAATAACTCAAACCAACCCGGCGATCGCTTGAAGGTTTCCTTGTCCAATTTTCTGTAAACTATAAGTTGCCTCTCTGCGAGTTTCTTCATCCTCAGTGGTTTCAACAACTTGAAGCAATCCGGCAATAGCTTGAGGATGTCCGACACCAATTTTCTCTAAACTATTTGACTGACTCATCGCCTCTGCCAGGAGGCATTCCGATTATAACAAAAGTGCGATCGCGCGATCGCTACCACCGT
>NZ_JAYFER010000481.1:0-528 GCF_055795065.1 Lyngbya sp. CCY1209 | reverse complement strand
CCCGAAATAACTTCCTGGTAAGGCTTTCATCCCTCTGGATGGATATAAGGGACGCACCCCTGACCAGCCTTATAACTATCTGTATGTTCCTAAATTTGGTATCACAGGATACTAAATGAGGTCGGAACTCTCAGGGTCAAAAGGAGAAGTGGAGAATTTTAACAATTCTTCAACAATCCCCAAGAGAGGAGGCGATAGCCACCCCCAGTTTTAGGATTCACAATCCTAGGATTGAAGCGGGGAACGGAAGGCGATGAGGGAGAATCTGCTTCCAATAACTCGACCACTGCCAACCATCTATGACTAACCGGAAGGTAAACATCTGCAATGAACCCTCGAAACAATAAGGTATCGAAAACAGGTTGATTACGGTGCTGCTCGAATGAGTATGTGGAAAAGTGGAAGGTTCGCTAAACTATCCACACAGACCCTTAAAAGTACACCGGGGGAAAGGATGAGTCTAAGGATGGATTACCCATACAGATGGAACGAATTAACCCCATACTGGCTCTTGTCCAATGGTCGATT
>NZ_JAYFER010000480.1:0-285 GCF_055795065.1 Lyngbya sp. CCY1209 | reverse complement strand
AAGGCTTGCTTGGCTCTGTCTCGGATTGTCGGGATTCCCAGCGGGCGTTTTTCATCCCGTCCGGGTTTTGGTATCCAGACTCTCCGTAGTGGCTTGGCTTTGAAGTTTCCTTTAATTTCCTCAGTAAGTTCAAACCTTTGTTTCGGGGATATTGCTACCACTCCATCTATTCCGGCTGTTTTCTTGCCTTGGTTATCTTGGGTCACTTGCCTTACCGCTAAGAGCCTTGCGTAGTATGACTTCAACAGGAGTCTCTGCAACCTTCTAGCTTTTGCGTCCTGTCCC
>NZ_JAYFER010000479.1:0-506 GCF_055795065.1 Lyngbya sp. CCY1209 | reverse complement strand
TGAAGCGGGGAACGGAAGGCGGTGAGGTGGAATCTGCCACCAATAGTCCGACCACTGCCAACCATCTATGACTAACCAAAAGGTAAACATCTGCCATGAACCCTCGAAACTACTAGGTATCGAAAACAGGTTGACTACGGTGCTGCTCGAATGAGTAGGTGGAAAAGTGGAAGTCTCCCATCACTATCCACATAGACCCTTAAAAGTACACCGGGGGATAGGATGAGTCTAAGGATGGATTACCCATACAGATGGAACGAAATAACCCCATATTGGCTCTTGCTTAACGGTCGATTAGGCAAGTAGTGAAGGTAACAGCCGCAAGTGTAAGCGTATGCCATATGGGGGTGAGATGTGACCAGAAGCTAACGCCTGAATGTAATGTTCAGGATATGCAGACGGGTCACGGTTCAGACGTAAGATGGAGATTTGAGTAGCAATAATGGCGAGGTCTAGTCAAACCAAAGGATTCGGCAAGCCGAAACCAACGGTCACTAAGAATGCAT
>NZ_JAYFER010000478.1:0-274 GCF_055795065.1 Lyngbya sp. CCY1209 | reverse complement strand
CCCGACGCCGATGGGGAAGTGACCGTGGATATCGCGGCTAATGTGGCAGCGGATATCGCCGGAAACGATAACACCGCTGCGGTCCAGTTGACCCGCACCTACGATGTCACCGCCCCCGATGTCACCCTAACCACCGACGCCGAAGCAACAATCAACGCCCCCTTCACCGTGACAGCCACCTTTGGCGAAGCCGTCAGCGGGTTCGACGTATCAGATATCACCATCAACAACGGCAGCGCCGACAACCTGCAAACCGCCGACAACATCACCTACA
>NZ_JAYFER010000477.1:0-295 GCF_055795065.1 Lyngbya sp. CCY1209 | reverse complement strand
CAGTAGGGTGGGTTAGGCGCGGCAGTAATTTTTCGGAAAAACCCACAACTTTTCATCCGCGCCGTAACCCACCATTTCCTTTCTAATGCACAGTTTTAGCGTCTGGCCCCCAAACCCCCAATTCTGGGGGCTGGGAATCGTCTGGCCCCCAAACCCCCAATTCTGGGGGCTTTGACTGAAAAATTTTTCGCGAATATTTGCCATTGCTATGGCAGTCCGGCGCCGATATTTTTCATTCCGGCAGGCGCCGATATTTTTCATTCCGGCAGGCGCCGATATTTTTCATTCCGGCAGG
>NZ_JAYFER010000476.1:0-436 GCF_055795065.1 Lyngbya sp. CCY1209 | reverse complement strand
TCACAACCCTAGGATTGAAGCGGGGAACGGAAGGCGATGAGGGAGAATCTGCTCCTAATAACTCGACCACTGCCAACTATCTATGACTAACCGGAAGGTGAACGTCCGCCATGAACCCTCAATATTATTTGGTATCGAAAACAGGTTGACTACGGTGCTGCTCGAATGAGTAAGTGGAAAAGTGGAAGATTTGATGAGCTATCCACATAGACCCTTAAAAGTACACTGGGGGATAGGATGAGTCTAAGGATAGAATACCCATACAGACGGAACGAAATAACCCCATGTTGGCTCTTGCTTAATGGTCGATTAGGCAAGTAGTGAAGGCTATAGCCACAAGTGTAAGCGCAAGCCACATGGGGGTGAGATGTGACCAGAAGCCAACGCCCAGATGTAATGTCTGGGATATGCAGACGGGTCACGGTTCAGACGTAAG
>NZ_JAYFER010000475.1:0-322 GCF_055795065.1 Lyngbya sp. CCY1209 | reverse complement strand
CATCTCGCGTCGGGGGAATATCACATCAGGGCGTATGCCATACGCCCCTACAAAAATGCGATCGCTCGTTTGGGTTTGATGCGTCAAATGGAGGCGATCGCCAAATTTTAAGGGTGCGATCGCTTCAATTTTCATCTCGCGTCGGGGAAATATCAAATCGGGGCCTATGCCATACGCCCCTACAAAAATGCGATCGCTCGTTTGGGTTTGATGCGTTAAATGGAGGCGATCGCCAAATTTTCAGAGTGCGATCGCTTCAATTTTCAACCCTGTAGGGGCGCAAGGTTTGCGCCCTCTTTGCGCCCTCTTTCATCTCGCGTCG
>NZ_JAYFER010000474.1:0-13774 GCF_055795065.1 Lyngbya sp. CCY1209 | reverse complement strand
CCCCAATCATCTTCAGATGATTTGAGCTGTTAGCTTGGGAATTGATTCCCAAGCGGTCTTGATATCCAACCCGTTTTGTTCCGGTCTCCGGTTTCTCCACCTACAAAAGTTGCTGAATCATTGCCACCAATTCCTTCAACCGGACGGGTTTTCCCAGGTACTCGGTGGCGCCGGCTTCCAAACAGCGATCGCGATCGCCGTTCATGGCTAGGGCAGTGAGGGCGACGATGGGGACTTCCGCCAAATCGCGATCGCGGCGGATGTGTCGGATAGCCTCCAAGCCGTCCATCCCCGGCATTTGAACGTCCATCAAAATCAGATCCGGGCGTTCCGAACGGGCCAGTCCGATCGCTTCCGCACCGTTTTTGGCCACCATCAAGCGGTAGCCTTTCGCCCCCAGGTAACTCGACATCGTGCTGATATTGGCTTCGTTGTCCTCAGCCAGCAAAATCCGGGCGGGTGGGGGCGGTTCGGAGGATTCCGGTTCCGCCTCAGATGCCGACGGAACAGGCGGTTCCCAGGCCTGCGAGTCATCGCCCCCCGGCAAATCGACGGTGAAGCAACTGCCCGTCCCCACCTCGCTAGAGACGCCCACCTCGCCGCCGTGGAGTTCCACGATCTGCTTCACCAAAGCCAGACCCAAACCCGTGCCCTCATATTTCCGGTTCAGGGCGCCGTCGATTTGGACGAAGGGCCGAAAGAGCTTGTCGAGATTCTCCGGGGCAATGCCGATGCCGGTATCCATGACGGCGATGCGGAGCCTATTGCGCCCCGGTTCCCCCAAATTGACAAAAAACACCTCCAGGCCGATCCGACCCCCTTCCGGGGTAAATTTGACGGCGTTGGTGAGCAAATTGATCAGCACCTGGCGGATGCGGCGCTCGTCGATGTGCCAGTCCGGCAGGTTCTCGGGCACTTTGGTGGTCAGTTTGATATTTTTTTTCATCGCCTGCTGTTGGACGAAATTCAGGCTCGACCGACACAAAGGGGCGATCGCGGTGGGGGCACATTCGAGCTGAACCTGGCCCGCCTCAATTTTAGCCAGATCCAGAATATCGTTGATGAGGGACAACAAATGGGAGCCGCTGGACTCGATGGTGGCCAGCGCCCGGATTTGCCGCTCGTTGACCGGCCCGAACACCTCCTCTTGCAGCCCCTCCGTCATCCCCAAAATGGCGTTGAGGGGGGTGCGGAGTTCGTGGCTCATGTTGGCGAGGAATTCGTCCTTGAGGCGGGTAGCGCGGAGCAATTCTTCATTGGTGCGCTGCAGTTTGATTTCCGCCACCTTGCGATCGCTGATATTGGCCCAATAGCCGACGATCTCCACGGGCTCCCCCGCCTCGTCGCACACCAGGCGCAGTTCGTCCATCAGCCAGACGTAGTGACCCGCTTTGTGCAAAAATCGATATTCGTGGGCGATCGTCCCCTTTTGGAAAACTTCGGACGCCGATCGCAGCACCCCCGGGGCATCTTCCGGATGGATGTGGTTCGCCCAAAAGCTAGAATCTGCGGTAAATTCTTCCGGATCGTAGCCCAGGATCGTTTTGACATTCGGACTCATGAACGTCGCCCCGTAGTCCCCCTCGGGCCGGCAACTATAAATCATGGCGGGACTGCGAGCCAGGAGAAATTGCAGGCGCTCTTTCAGGAGCCGATTTTCCTCCTCCGCCGCCTTGCGATCGCTGATATCCGTATGGGTGCCGATCACCCGCAGCGGCTTCCCCTCCGCCGTCCATTCGATGACCTGGCCGCGATCCAGAATCCAAGCGATGCTGCCGTCTTTGCGGAACATCCGATGTTCGTTCTGGTAAACGGGGGTTTCGCCCCGAAAATGCCGGTCGAGATCGGCACGGCACTGCGACAGATCCTCGGGGTGCACCCGGCTCGACCACTCCTCCAGAGTATCGCCGATGTCCTCGTCGGCGTAACCCAACATCGCCTTCCACGCTTTGGAGAAAAAAACCCGATTCGTCCCGGCATCCCAATCCCATATCCCGTCCCCCGAGCCTTCCAGGGCGAATTGCCAGCGGGTTTCGCTCTCTCGCAGGGCTTTCTCGGCGGCTTTGCGCTCCGTGATATCCCGAAAAATCCCCTGCACCAGTTTGCGATGGGTGCACTGTCGCGAATCGCCGATCTCGATGGTCGTCGCGGAGATATCGACATCGACGATCGCCCCGTCCCGACGCACGATCCGGGCATCCAATACCTGAGTGCGATCGCCCCGGAGGACTTCCGAAAAGGTGGTTCGCATCCGCTCCAAATCTTCGGGGGGGTGGATCTGGGATAGGTCTATCCCGATCAACTCTTCGCGGGAATGGCCGAATAATTCCTCTGCCTGACGGTTGACTTCCACCAAGTTGCCCCCCACGTCGGCCAGCAAAATGGCGTCCCCGGCATTTTCCATCAGGGCGCGGTAGCGGGTTTCTCGCTCTTGGAGGGCGGCGGTGCGCCGTCGGACTTTGGCTTCGAGCTGTTGGTTGAGTTCCTGCAATTGTTCCTCGGCCCGTTTGCGATCGCTGATGTCGGTCAGGGTGCCGACGTAGCCCAGCAGTTGCCCGCCGTCATCCCACTCGGGGACGCTTTGTCCGTACACCCACCGCAGTGCGCCGTCGGGGTGTACAATCCGAAATTCACACTGGCAGGAACTCCTTTCGGCGAGGGTTTTCGCGCACTTTTTGAGAACCCAGTCGCGATCATCGGGGTGCAGCATCTCCACCCACCCGGTGCCCATCGCCATTTCCGGAGTCAGTCCCGCGATCGCGCACCAGCGATCGTTGGCGTAGACACAGTTGCCGTCGATATCGGTGCGAAAAATCCCCACCGGTGCCGCCGCAGCCAGGGAAGCGTAGCGCCGTTCGCTCTCCCGCAGGAGGGCGTAAGCCTCTTCCCGCTCGGTTTCGAGTCGCTTCGCTTCGGTCAGATCCCGGCCTTCGGGGATGATCAAAATCACCCGTCCGGCTTCGTCCGCCACGGGGCGCAGGGAAAAATCGATGGGAATGGTGCCTTGGGTACCCCAAATCTCCACTTCGTAACGGACGAACTCCCCCCGAGCCGCTCGAGCGATCGCGCCCCGCAACTGCTCCCGAGTTTCCGGAGAAATCTGCCACCACGGGGCTTCCCAAAACGGACGCCCCACCACCGCTTCCCGGCCGACTCCCCCCACCGCCAGAGCGATGCGGTTGGCTTCCAACAACGTGCCGTCCGGGTTCAGCAGGCCGATAAACTGGAACATATTCTCGAAAATGCCCCGAAACCGCTTTTCGCTCAATTTCAATTCTCGGGTGCGCTCCTCGACGGTCAATTCGAGGGAGGCGTTGAGGGCCTGCAGGGATTGGTAGAGTTCGGCCTGTTTGACGGCGATCGCGAACTGCACCGACAACAGCCGCAGCAGCTCGATGTCACCTTCTTCCCAAACTCGGGGCGCTCGGCACTGGTGCACGACCAGCAACCCCCAGAGACGCCACGTTTCGCCCTCGGGCAGTAGAACTGGCACCACCAGGTTGGCCCGCACCTGAAACCGCTCCAGGAGTTTGATGTGGCACTCGCTCAGGCCGGCGGTGTAGATATCCTCGCAGGCGAAGACCCGGTTTTCTCGGTAGGCGCCGCCGAGATTTTCCTGGAAGCAGGTGTCTAGGATCTCGGTTCCGAGAGATTCGTTCCAAGGAGCAACCACGGACTCGGCGGTAATCGTGCCGCTCATGTCCGGGTTGAATTGGTAAATGACGGCGCGATCGGCCCCCAAAAATTCCCCCACTTCCCGGACGATCGCCTCGGAAATGTCTTGTAAATTGAAATACTCCCGCACCCGCAGGGCAATTTCAGCCACCAGGGCTTCCTGTCGCCGCGATCGCGCCAATTTGCGGGTTAGGAAGACGCGATCGCGCACCTGGCGGACGGCGATACACAGGGACAACGCCGTGATATCCCCCTTGGTGAGATAGTCGGACGCCCCCAGTTTCATCGATCGCACCGCAGTCCGCTCGTCCCCCTGTCCGGTGAGGACGATGGCAGGGAGTTGGCTGTCCTCGAATTCCGGGGCGATCGCCTCCAGAAATTCCAGTCCGTCCCCGTCGGGCAGGTTCACATCCAGCAGCACCACTTCCGGGGGCCGCACCCGCCACAATTCCAATGCGTCTTCGAGGGTTTCTGCTTCCAGGATTTCGTAGTCTTCATCTCCCGACGATCGCAGGTGGCGGATGTAGGTGGCGCGATCGGTTTCGGAATCTTCTACGATCAAAACGGTGGGGAGCGATGGGTGCGCGATCCGCGATCGCGCCGTCGGAGAGGTGAGAAGACTGGAATTGTCCATAATGATTGGGGATGGGCTCGGGTCACAGAGACTCGCCGGTTTCAGAACTCGCCTGACTCCGCACTGGGCGATCGGTGCGAGAGTCTTCCGATTTTTACGATTCCCGATTCCGGGTTCAAATTGATACCGTCCATCGAATCGGGTTTCTCATCCGCCCATTATAATATCGATCCCGAGTCCTTTCACTATCGCGATCGACCGTCGGCTTTCGACTTGAGGTCAACCTTCCTTCCTTTTTTCCGAGTTTTTTCCGATCTCCATTATTCCTCGATCCAATTCAGCCACCGCGAGAACCTGAAATTGGCAGAAATGAAGAAAATATAAAATCTGAAATCGGGGCGCCAGCCTGGCACCCCGACTCGAATTCCCCATCTTTTAAACGCCGATTTCGGACAAGGTTTCCGCCTCCTTAGATTCCGCTTCTTTGGCTTTGAAAGCAGCCAGTTGTCCGGCGATTTCCTTACCCACGGTTTCGCGGTATTCCAGAAAATGCTCGTTGTGGGCGCAGGTGATCAGATAATGTTCCCAAACCTCGGGGTTGTGGCGGAGAATGCCGAATAAATGGTGCCAGAATTTCCAGCGAGTCGATCGCTTGATCCCCTGCCGCCAGACGATAATCGCCAAGGCCCGAAGATCGACCCATTCCGGAGTTTTGAACGGGGCGTTGCTACGGGGGGCGCCCAACTTCAAGAAACAGCGGTAAGTCCGATCCAAATAGCGATCGGGTTCGTACAATGTCCGGAATGCCTGGATATATTCCGAGGCGATTTCCTCCACCGGGCGGGTGGGTTTAAAATTCATCAACATGGTTTGGTTGGTGGCGTGTTGGCTGATCTCCTCGGCGGGCAACAGCCGCCCCTCTTTTTCCAGCCGATGCCACAGCCCCGTATTGGGCAGGGCTTGCAGCATCCCCAGCATGGCGGTGGGGATGGCGGCCTGTTCCACGAAGTTGATGACGCGGGTGGCGGCGTCGGATTTTTCCCCGTCGAAACCGATGATAAATCCCGCCATCGGGCGCAGGCCAGCCTGGATGATTTTATCGACGGAATCGGCCAGGGAACTGCGGGTATTTTGGTACTTTTTGGTCAGGGTTAAACTGTCTTCGTCTGGGGTTTCGATGCCTAAAAATACCGCGTCGAAATTGCAGTCCACCATCAGATCCATCAGTTCCTGATCGGCGGCGAGATCGACGGATGCCTCCGTGTTGAACCGGAACGGATATTGGTGTTCTTTCTGCCAATCTTTCAGGGCTTTTAGCAACAATTTTACATTGCGTTTGTTGCCGATAAAATTATCATCGACCATGAACACGCTCCGCCGCCATCCGAGTTCATAGAGGCGATCGAGTTCTTTGAGAAGTTGTTCGGGGGTTTTGGTGCGGGGTTTGCGGCCGTAGAGGACGATAATATCGCAGAATTCGCACTGGAAGGGACAGCCCCGGGAAAACTGCACCGACATGGAGTCGTAGGCGTCGAAGTCGAGGAGATCGTAGCGGGGGACAGGGGTGGTGGTGATGTCGGCCTTTTCCGGGGAACGGAAGGTCCCGGACGTTTCGCCCCGGTTGAAGGCCTCCACGAATTGCGGCAGGGTGATTTCTCCTTCGTCGAGGACGAGATAATCGGCCTCGGCGACTTCATGGGGGAGGGAGGTGGCGTAGGGCCCGCCGACGGCCACGGGTTTGCCCCGGCGTTGGGCCTCTCGAATTTGGTCGAGGAGGTCGGGTTTTTGGACGACCATAGCCGAGAAGAGCACCAGGTCGGCCCATTCCCACTCGGCCTCGGTGACGGGGCGGATGTTGCGATCGACGAGTTGGAATTCCCACTCCTGGGGGAGGATGGCCGCGACGGTGATCAAGCCCAGGGGGGGCAGGAGGACTTTGCGATCGACGAGTTCGAGAATTTTATCGTAGGACCAGAAGGTTTGGGGGAAGAGGGGATAGATGAGTAAAACTCGCATGGATTGAGTACCTCGTTGGTTGGTCGTCGGTGGGAGGAGGCGGAGGGGGCACAGGAGGCGGAGGAGGCAAGTTTATATCAGATCCGTACAAACTCCTCAATCATCTGAATATGATTTGATCGGGTTGGGGCCCCTGGCTTGCGCCCTCGGGAATTGATTCCCAAGCGGTCCGGAAATCCCACCCTCAGATCCCTCGGCTCCCTCGGCTCCCTCGGCTCCCTCGGCTCCCCCCGCTCCCCTCGCTCCTCCCACCTCCGAAGCCGTCGGGGGGTTTCCGCCGGGGGGAAATCCGCGATATCATAACAAAAGATAACAAAAGTTAACATTTCTCAGAATCAAGTTACAGGATATCGCAAATATGCCAGTTCAAGTTGGAGATGTCGCCCCCGATTTTACCCTGACCTCCCAAACCGGAGCATCGGTCAGCCTCAAGGATTTTCGAGGTAACAAGGCGGTCGTCCTCTATTTTTACCCCAAAGATGACACGCCGGGGTGCACGGCGGAGGCCTGCGCGTTCCGGGATAGTTACACCATCTTCCAGGAGACGGGGGCGGAGGTGATCGGCGTGAGTGCGGATTCCCCCCAGGATCACCAGAACTTTATCAATAAATACAATTTGCCCTTCACCCTGTTGAGCGACAAGGGAAACAAAGTCCGGCAATTGTACGGGGTTCCGGCGACGCTGTGGATTCTTCCGGGGCGCGTCACCTACGTCATTGATAAAGATGGCGTGGTGCGGCATATTTTCGATTCCATGCTGGACTTCAAGGCCCATGTGGATGAGGCCCTCAAGACCCTGCGATCGCTCCCCACCCCCTGATTTCCCGCCGGCGCCCGGCTCTGGTCCGTTTTTCCAAACAACCGGGTGCCCCCACCCAACTCACCCCGGCTATTCCGTCCGCGCACCTTTCCTCCATGAAGATCACCAGCTATTCTTCGATTCCGTTTCAACTCAGCCAACAACTGCTGCAATTCAACCCCGTCGAGAGTTTCCGAGAAAAACTTCCCTTCGATGTCGTCCGAGGGTTCGTCACTGCGATGCAAATGGCGATCGCGATGGCGGCGGGGTGGCTGTTCACTTTCCTCAACATCCCCGTGGGGTGGCTCCTCGGGCCGATGGTCGCCGGCATCCTGCTGGCCGTGGGCTGGCGGGAATCCCGACCCCTGCCGAAGTCCCTGAACGTCGTCGGACAGGCGATCGTCGCCCTCACCACCGCCACCCGATTTTCCCCCGACACCCTGGTTCTGGCCAAAACCTACGCTTTGCCCCTCCTCGCCTGTGTCGCCGTCACCGGGGCGATGAGCCTGTTGAACGGCTATTTGCTGTGGCGGTGGGCGAAAATCGATCGCGCCACCGGATTTTTGGGATGCATCCCCGGCGCCGGCCCGAGTTTGGTGGCGATGAGCGAACAGATGGGCGCCGACGCGATCGCCGTGGCCGTCCTCCAGTACCTCCGCATCCTGCTGGTGGCCTTCATCATCCCCTCCCTGGCCGGGTTCTGGTTCGCCGACGCCCCCGTTTCCGAAATCGCGATCGCTCTGCCGGAAGTGTCCGGGACTCCCGCTGCCCCATCCGTCCTCAACTGGGGGGTGCTCGCGGCCTGCGGCGGTTTAGGAATTTGGCTCGGCCCCCGGTTGCGCCTCCCCTCCCCCCTGTTTCTGGGGCCGTTTCTCGCCGGACTCTTGGGATTGTCGGTCTGGCCCTATTCCCTGGAAATGCCGCCGTTGGCCTTTACCGCCGGGTTGCTGTTGCTGGGACTGGCCACAGGCCTCAAATTCGACGGAAAAACCGCCCGCAAGTTAATCAAGGCGGTACTCATCGAAGTGGTGTTGGTTCTCGTCTTAATTGCCAGTTGTTTGGGGGCCGGATACGCCTTCCATTTGGTGACGCAGGTGGACACGATGACCGCCATTCTGGGCTCGACTCCGGGGGGGCTCACGGCGATGATTGCCACGGTGATCGAACTCGGTGGCGACTCCGGTTTGGTGATGGCGATGCAGATGACGCGGATGTTATTAATTCTGCTGCTAGTGCCGTGGGTGTTGCAACTGATGCTCCGGGGGAAAGCCCAGCAAAATGAAGAGCTCGAAACCCGCTGAAGGTAACAAGTCGAGAATTACTGCCGGCGATCGCCCTTCAGCAGGGCTTCAAGTTGGGCGGCGCTCACCGGCGGGCTGAAAATGTAACCCTGGACGATATCGCAGCCGTGCCGCTGCAAAAACTCCAGTTCGGCTTCGGTTTCCACCCCCTCCGCGATCGCGGTCAAATTCAGCAGGTGAGCCATTTCGATCACGGATTTGGTGATCGTCGCGTTGCGGATATTTTGATGGATTTTGTTGATAAAAGAGCGGTCGATTTTTAAAACGTCAGCCGGAAATTGTTGCAGGTAACTCAACGACGAATATCCGGTGCCAAAATCGTCGATGGCAATCTGCACCCCCCGGGACTTGAGCCGCTCCAGTTTTTGAACCGAAAAGCCGATATTTTCGATCAGGGAATTTTCGGTCAGTTCCAACTCGATTTTGTCGGGGGCAATGCCGACGGTTTGAATGGTTTGAACGATCGTTTCTTCGAGATCCGCTTGGTTGAATTGTCGGGGGGAAAGGTTGACGGCAATTTTGAACTCTTCAAATCCGCGATCGTGCCACATTTTAACCTGGCTGACGGCCGTCCGAAACACCCATTCGCCGATGGTTTCGATCAAGTCCGTTTCTTCGGCGATGGGGATAAACTTGGCCGGGGATATCAGGCCCCGGGTCGGATGAAACCAGCGCAGCAGGGCTTCGGCTCCCAGGATTTGACCCGTCTTCAAACTGAATTGGGGTTGGTAGTAGACGGCTAGTTCTCGGCGTTCGATCGCGTGGTGCAAATCCGCCTCCAGGGTCACGATTTCGCGGTTCGTCAGGGCGGGACTTTGCCCCCGATAAAATGAATATTTATTGCCGCGACATTTCCGGACTTGATGCATCGCCATTTTGGCATCGTGCAACAGTTGCCCCAGGTCGCGGTCGTCCCGGGTACAGCAGGCGATGCCGATGCTGACGGTGCTGAAGACTTCTTGATTGTCCAGGTAAAAGGGGTCGGAAAACAGGTCGAGAATCGTGCGGGCAAAATTGGCGATTTCGTCCCGGCTGTCGAAGGGGCTTAAAATGATACAAAATTCGTTCGTGTTCAGGCAAGATATGACGGATTGGGGAGGCAGTACGCTGTGGAGTTTTTGGGCGGCTAACTTCAGCAAAATATTGCCCCAATGAAATCCCAGATTTTCGGAAATAACTTGAAATCGATCTAAGCTGAGATATAACATCGGCAAAAACGGTTTTTGCTCCCCGTCCCACTCCCGCAAAATTTTCGCGAATGATTCCCGCAACAAAAATTGATTGGGAAGTTTCGTCAGGCGGTCGTAGTAGAGGAGTTCGTTGAGCCGTTCCTCGGCTGAGGCGAGGCGAGTTTGATAGGACTCGACCAGGGCGGCGTGTTTGCGGAGGCGAGTGCGAATCGCGTCGAGCAATTCGGTTTCGTGGAAGGGTTTGGTGATGTAGTCGTCGGCCCCCAAATTCATCCCCCGCCTCTGATTCTCGCGGGTGCCTTTTGCCGTCAGAAAAATGAAGGGAATATTCTGGGTTTTTGGGTGCGATCGCAGTTGGGAAAGCACTTCGTACCCGTCCATATTCGGCATCAAAATATCGCAAATAATCAAGTCAGGAAATTCGATTTTTGCCAGCTCGATGCCCCTTTCTCCATCCGCCGCCTGCCGGATTTCAAACCCTTCTAACGTGAGAAGATCTTCGATCAAATCCCGGATCGGCTCTTCGTCTTCAATTACTAAAATTTTAGTCATCGGCACGGTATTAAAAATGAGGGAGTATGACGGTAAATTTTGTCCCCACCCCAATTTGGCTCGTGAACGCGATCGCCCCCCCCTGTAACTCGACATATCTCTTGACGATGTTCAAACCCAGTCCCGTCCCCGGAATTTTGCCGACGTTGCGGCCGCGTTGGAAGGATTCAAACACGTTTTCGTAGTCCTCCGGAACAATTCCGATGCCGCGATCGGACACTTCAAATTGAATGCGTTCTTTTTGACAATTAATGTCGATATTGACGGGGCTGTGAGCCGGAGAGTATTTGATGGCATTGGAAATTAAGTTCGAGAGAATCGGTTTCAGCAATTTTTCGTCCAATTGAACGGGGGCCGAACAATCACTGTGGACGGCTAAATTGAGCAAGTGATCTTTACCCAGCCCCATTTTAAACTCTTCGACGAGATCCTGACAAAATTCTGTCATATTTAAGGGAAATAGCCTGATTTTAATGTTTTCGCAGTCCGCACGGCTGATCGCCAAAACATCATTGACGAGATCGTTGAGCCGGTCCCCCGCCCTTTGAATGTTATGCAGGTGTTTCGAGCATTTCTGTTCCGAAAGTTTGTGGCCGTGCTTCTCCAAAAACTCCGCCGAACCGATAATCGACGTCAGCGGCGTGCGGAATTCGTGGGATGCGATGTCAATAAATTGGCTTTTGAGTCGGTTCAGTTCCCTTTCTTTTTGAAAGGCGTTTCGGAGGCGAATTTCGGATTGTTTGCGATCGCTGATATCAAAAATTGCCCCGTCCAAGTACAGAATGTTGCCGTGGCGGTCGAACATCCCCTGCCCCTTTTCGTAAACCCAGCGAATTTCCCCGTTTCGATGCCGAATTCGGTATTCGATGATGAACGGTTGCCGCTCCGCGATCGCCCGTTTGACCGACATTTCGACCGTCTCGCGATCGTCGGGTTCGATCAAACTCACATAACTGAACACCGTATTTTGAATCAACTCGACGGGGGCGTAGCCGGAAATATTTTCGATGGCGTGGCTGATAAATTGCATCGTCCAGTCCGAATCGCACAGACACCGATAAATTGCCCCCGGAATGTTGGCGACCAAACTGCGAAACCGTTCTTCGCTGTCCCGCAGGGCAATTTCCGCCCGCTTGCGATCGCCGATATCTTTCACGAAACAATAAGAACCATCAAAATTGCCCCGCCCGTCATCCGCTTTGATCAAAGTGACATCCTGATAAAATATCGACCCATCTTCCCGCACTCCTCTCAACTCCCGTGTAACTTTTCCCTCTTCCAGCATTTGTTGATAGGCGATCGCGGCCTTCGACCAATCTTCCGGATAGATCGTTTGCCCCCATTTCCAGCCGATAAAATCCCCGGGGTTCCGGATGCACAAACAATCGATATAAGCTTGATTCATGCTCACATAACACCCGTCGCGGTCGAGTCTGACGATGCCTTCCACCGCATTTTTCAGGGCCGTATTGAGCTCCCGCAAATCGGATTCTACCTTTTGTCGCAGGGCAATTTCCCCCCTCAACTTGCGGTTGCTCTCCTGCAGTTCTCGCGTCCTTTTTTCGACCCGAACTTCGAGTTCGTAATTGAACCGAGACAGGGTATCTTTGACCTGTTTTCCCGTCGTGATATCCCAGCGAATTGCCAAATACTGCCGGGGTTTTCCATCGGCATCCAAAAACGGGACGATGGTGGTGTCCACCCAATACAACCGGCCATCTTTGGCCCGATTTTGAATTTCTCCCTGCCAAATTTCTCCTTTGGAAAGGGTCGCCCACAAGTCCCGAAAAAACTGCGGTGGGTGGCAGTCGGAGTTGAGGAGGTGGTGGGTTTTGTCGAGCAGTTCCTCCCGCCCATATCCCGAGATTTCACAAAATTTGTCGTTGACATAAGTGAGGGTGCCTTCGGCGTCCGCGATCGCCACGATCGCCGCCCGATCCAACGCATATTTCATCTCGGAAAGCTGCTGGTAAGCGACCCGAATTTCAGTTTCCGCCTGTTTGCGATCAATTTCCTGTCCGAGGGCATTGGCGATCGCCTGCAGTGTATCCCGCAAGGATAACAAATCCTGGGAATGTCGGCGGCGGTCGGCGAGGGCGAGGGTACCCAAAATGCGATCGTGGGTGGGGATGGGGACGCACAGAAAGGTTTTGACTTCCAAGGCTTGGACGTTGGGAAAGCGGTATTCTAGAGCTCGGCTGGCATTCCCTTCGACAACGGCTTCTCCCGTCATGGCGACGGTTCCAGAAATGGTTTGTTCGACGGGTATCCGCACCAGTTCGCCGGGACTCATCGGCAAGCCAACCGCTCCGATAACGGTCATCTCCCGCTTCAGCGGATCGTACAATTTAATCGCCGCGATCGGAAACTGGAACCGGTCGGCCAACAACTGGGACAATTCCGCGTAGGTTTGGGAAAGGGATGGGGAAGACAAAAACAGTTTGGAAATCAGATTCAGGGTTTCTTTCTGATGTTCCGATCGCTGGCGTTCGCCAATTTCGTGGCGAAGTTGTTGATTTTTCTGTTTCAACTCACTTTGATACTGTTTTTCCTGCCTGAACAGGAGCGCGTAGGGTTGGGTGAGGCCGATTTCGATGGTCGCCTTGTAAATGAGGTAAAAGGAAACAATTTTAAACAGATGGCCGACAAAATTTGAGATGCCGTAGACATTAATATAAAAAATGAATGCCAATTCCGCGATGATGGTCAAAATTAATGAGAAAACCAGAAGTCGAAAAATTTTAACATCGAAGAAATTGCGAATTTGATAGAGGCGGGCGATCGCCAGCAGCAAAATTAGGGAAATCATCAATTCGCTAATTTTCTTGAACGGAGTCAATCCCACCCCTTCGATAAAACAGGTGGGGAAGTTCCGGAGGTGAAAAATTTCTCCCAGCAAAAAGACGGTCAATGCGACATATCCGAGCCAGAGCCACCGCGGCTTAACCGGATGTCGGTAAAAAATCGTCGCCGTTAACAGGGAAAGACTCTCGACGTAGCGGGCGACGATCCAAAGTTGGGTCGCCACATTGGCGGTATCCTGTGCGAAGATTCCCATCCCCTTGTAAGAGAGGGTGTGAAACAGGTCGAAGATCCCGACAAATAAATAGGCAATTCCGACCCATAGAAAATAAGTATTCTGAGAAAATTTGCGGGTATTCCAAGCGACGATAAAAATGCTGTAGGCGATGATGAGACTGAACAGTTCGGCGAGGGTATGAAAGAGCAGATAATTGAAGGGGGCAGTGGCAGCGATCGCCACGATAACCAGCGCGTCCGGCAGGATCTCAAAATCCCGGCTCGGCATCGGTTCAGATCGAGATCGGGTCATCTTTTTCCCCTCCCTGACTTCGCCCAAAAATCGGTTCAAAAGCACCCTTTTTGAGCGGTCATGAGTCGCGAGTTAGGAGTGGTTCTCTCCCCTCTTGCCTCTTTTCCCTCCTCAAAAGGTCACACTTTTGAATTTTGAATGCGTGAATTTTGACTTTTGACTGGCGAACGGTTTCCGACTGGCACCGTTTTTCAGTGGGGCGCGATCGCCCAGACCCTGGGCCCGCCGGGGCAAAAATTAGAGCGTCCCTTCATCGCATTTTTGACTTCTCCCCGGTCTAAAGACGCGGGGATTCTTAAGCCGTCCAAAACTGAACTCTTAAAGGCATAGTCAATG
>NZ_JAYFER010000473.1:0-24895 GCF_055795065.1 Lyngbya sp. CCY1209 | reverse complement strand
CCCACCCCTCGACGACACCGACTCTCTCGGCGATCTGATCTGGACCCTCATGCAGTCCTCCGAATCCGTTAAGAAAACCTAAAGCCTCCCGAATTCCCCCTTCCCAGCGTGAAAGAGACGGTAAAAATACGCCTCAACTGACATCCATATTTGTCCGAGGGAGGGTCTATTCTTATGAATCCCAAAAATTTACCCAAAATCGAAGGAATTTACGGGCACTATCTCCGCGACGCCGTTCGCCGGGAAACCTACTGTTATCAAATTACCGTCTGGTACGAAAATCCGGAAAATCAAGCCTTTTCTTGGCGGGTCGATGCCCTGAGCCACTTGAATCACAGCCACGAATTGCTCGGCGGAACCACGCCCCTGAGCGACGAACTGGCCGACCATATCGGGGGTTATTTGCGAACCGCTTAAAATCTCGGGGATTTCACCCCCGGCGTGCCGCCACGATTCGGGGCGATACCCCCCGGGGGTGAAACGCGGGAGGGCGAAAAACCCGATTGCTTAACGGTTGCCGATCGCGCAATGATTGAACTGGATTAAATTTTTCCGGGTTTCGTCCAGAATCTTTCGTCCGGGGGGTGTAACCCGATTTTAGAATCAGCGCAGATAAATTTGTTATCCACAGACAGAATTATGGCAACAATTTACGTCAACCCATCTACCGGCAGCGATCGCGGCGACGGCAGTCAGTCCGCCCCCTACAAAACCTTGACCCACGCCCTAAAACAAGCGGAGTCGGGGACTCTCATCCAGTTGGAAACCGGGACCTACAACAGCGCCAACGGGGAAGCCTTCCCGCTGATGATCCCCGCCGGAGTCACCGTCGTGGGCAACGAGTCCGGGACCGGAAGCGGCATTTTGATCGAGGGCAGCGGACGCTACAGCAGCCCCAGCACCGGCGGCCAGGAAGTCACGATCGCGATCGCGGAAAACGCCGAACTGCGGGGCGTGACCGTCACCAACAGCCAAGTCCGGGGCACTGGGGTCTGGATCGAGTCCGCGTCCTGCAACGTCGTCCGCTGCACCTTCACCCGCTGCCGCCGGGAGGGCGTTTACGCCACCGGCTCGGGAATCCCCAACATCCTCAGCAACGTATTTGTCGATAACGAAGGCTACGGCCTCTCCCTCGAAGGCAGCGCCAAGGGGGAAGTGCTCAACAACACCTTCCAGAGCACCGGCTACGGCATTTCCATCAAAGATAACGCCGCCACCCGCATCGGCGACAACACCCTGTTTGAAAATCGCTCCGGCATTCTGATCGCCGGAAATGCCACCCCCGTCCTCCGCCGCAACCTGATCGAGCGCAACACCGGAGATGGCGTCGTGATTACCAACGATGCAGTCCCCGACTTCGGCAACGCCCGAGAGCCGGGGGGCAACATGATCCGCAACAACGGCGGATTCGACATCAACCACGCCGGCACTCAGGCGATCGCATCCTTCGGCAACTTGCTCGACGCCGGCCGCGTCCAGGGCCAGATCCGCGTCGTCGTCCAAAGCGCCCCGACGAGCGCCCCGCCGACGCTCTACGTCAACTCCTCCACCGGCAGCGACTCGGGATCCGGGAGCCAGTCCGCCCCGTTCAAAACCATCGCCCACGCCCTCCGACAGGCCGAACCCGGGACGGTGGTGCTCTTGGCGCCGGGAAACTATTCGGCGGCGACGGGAGAGGCCTTTCCCCTGTTCGTCCCCTCCGGCGTGACGTTGGCGGGGAACGAAGCCGCCAAGGGAGAGGGGATTCAAATTACCGGCAGCGGCCGCTTCACCAGTCCCAGCGCGGCGGGGCAGAATATCACCGTTTTGATGGAACATAATTCGGCGATGCGGGGGGTGAGCGTCACCAACGACCAAATTCGCGGCACCGGGGCCTGGATCGAGTCCGTGTACTGCGTCGTGGCGAACTGTCAGTTCGCGAACTCCAAGCGGGAGGGGATTTTCGTCACGGGAACCGGCATTCCCGAAATTGTCGGCAACCACTTCGAGAAGAATGCCGGCAACGGCATGGCGTTGGCGGGGAATGCCAAGGGGGAAATTCGCGGGAACAAGTTCGAGGATACCGGGTACGCGATCGCAGTCCAGGCCCAGGCGGCGCCGCTGATCAGCGAAAACCAGATTCTCAACAACCGTACCGGAATCGTCCTGTCCGGCAGCAGCAAGCCGGTGTTGCGGAAGAATGTGATCGAGAAAAACCTCCAGGACGGTTTGACGGTCATCGCCGAGGCCCTGCCGGATTTGGGCAGCGATCAGGATTCGGGGGGCAATATTTTCCGGGATAACGGCAAGTACGACGTCCAGAATGCCGGGAAGTTCAAGTTGATCTCCGTCGGGAATGAGATCAACCCCTCCAACACCCGGGGGGATATCGAGTTCGACAGCAATATCGTCCCCCCGCCGACGCCCCCGACGCCCCCGACGCCCCCGCCTCCGACGGACGACGAGCCCTTTAGCGACGTTGCGGGACACTGGGCGCGGGAGTTCATCATCCGCCTGGCGAATATGGACATCATCAGCGGGTTCCCGGACGGCAGTTTCCGCCCCAACGAGAACCTGACCCGCGCCCAACACGCGGCTCTGCTGGCGAAGGCTTTCGAGCTGACGCCCATCCGGGAGGCGACGGCGTTCAAGGATGTGGCGATCGATTTTTGGGCGAAAATGGCGATCGAACGGGCGAACCGGGCCGGATTTTTGGCGGGTTTCCCCGATCGCAGCTTCCGCCCCAACCAGAATCTGACCCGCGCCCAGGCGATCGTGTCGCTGATCAACGGGTTGAAGTTGACCGGGGGTAATCCCAATTCCCTCGGCACTTACACCGATCGCGCCCAGATCCCCAGCTACGCGACGGAGGCGATCGCGACGGCCACCGACAGCCGGATCGTGGTGAACTACCCCAGCCGCACCACCCTCTCGCCGCAGCGGGACATCACCCGCGCCGAAATCTCGGCCATCCTCTACCAAACTTTGGTGGCCATCGACCGGGCTCAGGCGATCGATTCTCCTTATATCGTCTAGTTCCCGCCGTCTCAATTTGGGGGACATCCGAGGGGGTGTCCCCTTTTGTGTAGGGTGTAGGGTGTAGGGTGTAGGGTGTAGGGAATGGAAACCGGCTTTTCATCATCCTGAGTACCCGGACAGTTGACACATCATTACCGATCGCCGCAATACTACTATTTGGTCAAACAGTGGTAAATGCGATCGGGATGCACTAGAATGATAAAATGCAAAAAAATTGCTCTCATCCCGGCACGGAGACGGTGTGGGGATAGAAAAATTGTGAATTAATTGTTGTTTAAAGACCAAAATTATGGCTTCAATTCAGTTTTCTCGGGGAGTTGACGAAGAAATAATCCCGGACGTGCGGCTCACCCGTTCCAGAGATGGCAGCCAAGGAACGGCCCGATTTACCTTTGAAAATCCGAAAGCCCTGGCCGACGATGCCACGGAAGAGATCACGGGGATGTATTTGATCGACGAAGAGGGCGAGCTCACCACCCGCGAAGTCAAAGGCAAATTCATCAACGGCAAACCCACCGCGATCGAGGCGGTTTATTTGATGAGAAGTCCCGAAGAATGGGAGCGATTCATGCGGTTCATGAATCGCTACGCCGAACAAAACGGTTTGGAATTCAGCAAATCATAAATTGGGTTGTGTTCGGTGGGGTGTGGGGATTTGAGATTTGAGATTCTTCCCATTCCCCATTCCCTATTACCGATTACCTATTCTCTTTGAAAGCGATCGCGCAAAAAGTCGGCGAACAGGCGGATTTTTGCCGAAAGGTAACGGTTGGGGGGGTAGACGACGTATAAGGAAATTTTCGGGGGGCGGTAGTCCGGCAAAATCGGGCGGAGGGTTCCCCGTTGCAAGTGTTTGGCCGCGATGAAATCCGGCGTCAGGATGATGCCCAACCCCGCCACCGCCGCCTCGACCAGAACTTGGGCATTATTTGAACAGAGAGTCCCCCGGATGGGGATGGTGTGTTCTCCGTCCGGGCCGACGAGTTTCCATTGGTTGCCGGTGGCGAGATAGCCGTAGTGGAGACAGGAATAATTTGGAAGTTCCCGGGGGTGGGTGGGAATTCCCGCCGTTTCCAGGTAGCCGGGGGAGGCGCACAGCAGGCGATCGACCGGCGCGATCGCTTCGTAAATTAACGTCGTATATTCCGGGGGTTTGGCGATGCGGAGGGTCATGTCGAACCCCTCTTCGATCGGGTCGATCGCGCGATCGTTGAGGGTGAGTTGCACCTGCAAATCGGGGTATCGGCGCATGAAATCGGCCACGGCCGGCCCCAGGTGCAGGATGCCGAAGGACATGGGGGCGTTGATTTTCAGGGTTCCCCTCGGTTCTTCGTGGAGTTGGGAAACGGCCAGTTCCGCCGCTTCGAGTTCCGCGAGGATGGCCCGGGCGCGATCGCAAAAGGCCAGACCCACTTCCGTCGGCGTGACCCGGCGGGTCGTCCGCTGGAGCAACTGGACGCCCAGATGCCCTTCCAACTGCATCACCAATTTATTCACCGCCGACCGCGACAGTCCCATTTCCCGCGCCGCCGCCGCAAATCCCCCGCAGGCGACCACGCGATCGAAGGCCCGCAGGGATTCAAATTTATCCATATTGTCAATAAAATAGAAACAAACTGTCTATAAAATTATATATTGTCTTTTTTTGAGAATCAATTTAGAATAAAGCTAATCGCAAAGACCGGGACTCGAACTCAACTCGGAGGTGATTTGGAGATGAAAATTCGTTATGGTGGCGATCGCGGGACGGCGAATTTCGGCTGGTTGGACAGCCGCCACACCTTCTCCTTCGGGGGATATTACGACCCCGAACACATGGGATTTTCCAGCCTGCGGGTGCTCAACGAAGATCGGGTGCAACCAGGGCGGGGATTCGGAACCCACCCCCACCGGGATATGGAAATTATTTCCTACGTTCTGTCCGGTGCCCTCGAACATCGGGACAGCATCGGCAACGGTTCCACCATCCGTCCGGGGGACGTTCAGCGGATGTCGGCGGGTACGGGTATTCTCCATAGCGAATTCAACGCCTCCCAAACCGATCCGGTCCACTTCTTGCAAATTTGGATCGTCCCCGATCGCCCGGGACTCCGGCCCAGTTACGAACAAAAAACCTTTTCGGAAGCGGAAAAACGGGGTAAATTGCAACTGGTGGGATCTCCCGACGGCCGCGACGGTTCCGTTCGGATTCATCAAGACGTGAATTTGTACGTCTCGTCATTAAAATATGGAGAAACGGTCAGTTATTCCGTATTGCCGGGGCGGGTGGCGTGGGTTCAAATTGTCCGGGGTTCGTTGATGTTGGGCGATCGCAATTTGACCGCCGGAGATGGCGTCGCCGTCCACGAAACAGATGTTTTCACCCTGGCGGGGACATCGGACACCGCCGAAGTGTTGATCTTCGATCTGCCGTGATACAGCTTGATCCCCCATTATCCCCCTTGATAAGGGGGACTTGGAATTCCCAAAGTCACTCGTATCAAATCTGTCGGGTCTTAGAGCCGTTTGATCCCCCATTATCCCCCTTGATAAGGGGGACTTTGAATCCCCGAAAGTAACTCATATCAAATTCGGTCATTTGCCCGCCGAATCTTCCCAATCCTCGACCGAGGATTTGTGCTATTAGCTTGGGAATTGATTCCCAAGCGGTGTGGATATCCAACCGGATTTTTCCGGGTATTGGCTCGGATTTGATATCACCAGCTCAAAAAAAGCTCTATCCCAAAATTCGGATTGAGCGCGAAAAGTTATCCGCCATCATCGATTTATTTTTGAGGTAAAATCAATGGAAAATACACCCAAAATCTTGGCATTCGCCGGCAGTGCGCGGGAAGCGTCCCTGAATAAAAAAATGGTCAAGATCGCCGCAGAAGGGGCGAAACAGGCGGGGGCAGATGTCACCGTTATTGATTTTCGGGATTATCCCATGCCGCTGTACGACCAAGATTTGCAGGATCGGGAAGGATTTCCGGAGAGCGTCCTCGAATTCAAAAAGTTGTTGAAATCCCACCACGGCTTTTTAATTGCCTCTCCTGAGTATAACAGTTCAATTACGCCACTGCTCAAAAATGCGATCGACTGGGCCTCCCGTCCGGAGGAGGGAGAACCCCCTTTATCTTTAACTTGTTTCCGGGGAAAAGTCGCGGCAATTATGGCGACTTCTCCGGGGGGTTTGGGCGGTTTGCGGGGGTTGTTTCACGTCCGCTCGATTTTGGAGAGTATCGGCGTTTTGGTGATTCCGGAACAGAAAACCATCCCGAATGCTTATCAGGTTTTTGACGAAGCTGGAAATATCAAAGATGAGAAGCAACGGGAGGACGTTTTGGGATTGGGAGAAAAGTTGACCGGCATTCTGACAAAGCTGATTTAGAAGCCGCTTGGGAATTGATTTCCGAGGGCGCAAGCCAGGGGTCTCTACGAGCGAAAATCCTCTTCAGAGGATTGAAAATGGAATGTCCCCATCAAACGAGAGACGTGCGATCGTCTACTGTCGGATCGATCTCCCCTCTCCCAAAGTTGGGAGAGGGGTCGGGGGTGAGGGCGAGGTGAGGGCGCTACCTCGTTTTCCTCAAAATGGTAATAAATTCGGTGGCATTTTGAAACATTCGTTGAACGTCCAGGGGGAAATCGAGGTGGGTTTTGAGGGCGATCAGAAAGTCCAAAAAGTCAATCGATCGCCAGACGTGAAAGTGGATGCTGTAGTCCCGCTTGATCAGCTTTTTGACCATCTCTTCGGCGGTGTCTTCGTCTTTTTCGCCGACGACGATCCGAATCCACTCTTCGTAATGTTCCCGCTTGGACTGTTCCGGCCCTTCTTCGTAGTCCCGCAGCAGGTGGGGGAAGGGGGTGACGGGGCGATCGCAGTCGAAGGAATAGCGCTTGTCGGGAACCGCCAGATACAGAATGCCGTCAGTTTTCAAGACTCGGAGCAAATTTTTGAGCGTCAGAATGGGGTCTTGGCAGTGTTCGATAAAGTGGTTGGCGATCACGAAATCTTGGCTGGCTGCTTCGACGGTTTCCAAGTATTCGCCGTTGTCGATAATATCGACTTCAACCAGGGGCTCGGACGCCAATTCGGGGTAGTGGCGGCGGAGGTCGGGGACGGCCATGCGATCAACGTATTTGACCCGCGCGACGTCCGGGACAATGAGGGGATGATTGAGGGCGCCGACTTCAATTCCATCTCCGGACAGATACCGATCAGCAAAAAATCGGCGGAACTGATACAGTAATGATTCTTGCTCTAAAGTTTCAGTTGACATGAGACCCAAAAATGGCGATCGAATATTCGGTTCGGGAGAGTGGGCGGGGGTGGGAAGAGCGGAGAACGCCCGAATTTTTCCCCCCGACATCCCGGATTTCGTGGTGATTGTAACCGAATTAGGTATATGATTTCTAGGGAAATTGGGAATTAGCCAAATTAAACTGAGTGGGTATGGAACCGGGAGATAGGGTTTGGCCGTCGAGGACTGATGGAGCGGGCGCGATCGCGCGAAGCGCAGCGCCAAAGGCGATCGCACCCCCGCCGCACTTTATAATTATCGGCACCCAAAAAGGGGGGACCAATTCCCTGTATCAATATCTCTGCCAACATCCCCGGATTCTGCCGGCGACGGGTAAAGAAATCCACTTTTTCACCCTCCACTACGATCGCGGCTGGGACTGGTATCGATCGCAATTCCCCCCGACTGCGGACGGACGCCTGCTGAGTGGGGAGGGGTCACCTTACTATTTATTCCATCCCCACGTTCCCCGACGCCTCTACGAAGGGTGTCCCGGGGTGAAATTGATCGTGTTGTTGAGAGATCCGGTCGATCGCGCCATCTCGCACTATTATTGGGAAGTCGGCCTGGGGTGCGAACCGCTGTCGTTGGAGGAGGCGATCGCGGCCGAACCCGAACGGCTGCTCTTGGAGACGGAGAAACTCCTCGCCGACCCGAGCTATTACAGTTTCAACCATCAAAACTATACTTATTTATCCCGGGGCATTTATGTGGAGCAGCTACAACGGTGGATGTCCGTCTTTCCCCGGGAACAATTTCTGATCCTCCGCAGTGAAGATCTGTATGCCGATCCCGAAACCACCGTCAACCGAGTTTTCGAGTTCTTGGAGCTGCCCGAACACCACCCGAGCCATTACAATCGCTACAATGCGGGCAACTATTCCCCGGTTCCGGAACCGATCCGCCGGCAGTTGCGGGACTATTTCCGTCCCCACAACCGCCGGTTGGCGCAATTTCTCGGCTGGGATCTGGGTTGGGACGAGTCCGGTTCCGAAAATGAGAGTTTACCCCCACAGGAGGTCAAGCAGGCAGCGGTGAGCGAGAGTATCAAAATCGACTACGAAGGGGCTTGGGACGAATACGCCCAAAATTGGACGAGTGCGAGTCCGGATTTCGTCCACATCGGGGACGAGTGGATCGGCAAGGCGGCGGGGGCGGCGAATTCCCGGGCCGAATACGAGGCGATCATCGAAGAGCGGTTTATTGCCCCGTATATCCGGAAACACCACGCGGTGTTGGAAATCGGGATCGGGGGGGGGCGGACGGCGGCCATGCTGCTCGACTACTGCGATCGCCTGGTGTGCGCGGATATTTCCGGTCGGATGTTGGAGGCGACGCGGGACCGCCTGGGAGATGAACGGGTTCGCTATGTGAAACTCGACGGCATCACCCTCGACGGCATCGAGCCGGCATCTTTGGATCTGTGTTTCTGCTACGATACGATGGTCCACCTGGAGCCCCGGGATATTTTCAACTACCTGACTCGCATCCCCCCATTATTGAAGGGCGATCGGCTCTGTCTGTTCCACCACACCAACACCCTCAGCGAGCTCGGCTGGCAGAAATTCCTCAAAGACTGGGATCGAAACCTGCTCGGACGCCGGCAGGGAACCGCCTTTTCGGTGATGACGGATAGTCTGATGGAAAAATTTCTCTCCCATATCGGCTACGAGATCTTGCACAAAGACACCCGCACCGTCCCCCGAGACTGCGTGTGGATCTGCCGTGCCCCTGCCCTGTGATGTCGATCGCCCAATTTCTGGTTCACCATGCGAGCACTATTTCTGCACCCCAACTTTCCGGCCCAATACCGGCACATCATCACCGCCCTCGGCGCGGACCCCAACAACCAAATTGTTTTCGGGACCAAAAACGAGCGCCCCGAGTGGAACATCCCGGGCGTCACGAAGGCCCTGTTCAAGCCCACCCGCGACCCGAGCGCGGAAACGCACCAATACGTCCGGGGTTTGGAGGGTGCGGTGATCTACGGTCAGGCGGTGTACCGGATGGCCGAACAACTGAAAGCCCGGGGGTTCGTGCCCGATGTCATCTGCGGCCATTCCGGTTGGGGTCCGACGCTATTCGTGAAAGAAGCCTTCCCGGATACGCCCCTGCTCTGCTATTTTGAATGGTTTTACCGGTCGAGAGGGTCCGATGCGGATTTCGACCCCGCCGATCCCCTGACCATCGACGACATGGCCCGAATTCGGGTGAAGAATTCTCCGATCCTGATCGATCTATACTCTTGTGATTGGGGGATTTCGCCGACCGAGTGGCAGCGATCGCAATTTCCTGCGGAACTGCAATCGAAGATTTCCGTCATTCATGACGGCGTGGACACCTCCTATTTCAAGCCCGACCCGACGGCCCAGTTGATCCTGCCCAATTTGGACTTGAGTGGGGTCGATGAGATCGTCACCTACGTCGCCCGCGGCATGGAACCCTATCGGGGTTTTCCAGAATTCATCGAAGCGATGGCGTACATACAGGAAAGAAGGCCAAATTGCCACGCGGTCGTTGTCGGTTCCGAGCGAGTTTGCTACGGTAAATCTCTGCCGGACGGCGTGAGTTACAAGCAGAAAATGCTCGAACAAATCCCCCTGGATCTGTCCCGCATTCACTTTGTCGGCCCGTTACCTTACGGCCAATATCTGAAGGTGATCCAAGCCTCCGACGTCCACATCTATTTGACTCGACCCTTTGTCCTGTCCTGGTCTATGATAGAGACGCTTTCCACAGGTTGCCTCGTTCTCGGGTCCGATACCGCCCCCGTCCGGGAGGTGATTCGGGACGGCGACAACGGCCTGTTGGTGGATTTCTTTTCCCCCAAGCAAATCGCCGATCGCGTGGACGAGGTCCTCGACCACCCGAACCGGATGGCCGAATTGCGCGATCGCGCCCGCCAGACGGTTGTGGAGCGTTACGATCTCTCCGAGTTGTTGTCCGAACAACTGCAGTTGATCGAAGAAGTCGCCCGGGGAGGCCGGCCGGTCGCCGCCCGGTCGTCGCCGGTGGTCGTCGCCTAGGTGAGGGCGAGGGTCGGACGGCCGGAGTCCCTCCCAATGGGGGACTTCGGGCGGCGGGTGGGATTCGACCGCCGAGATTCGGTTTCTTGTTTCTCCCGCCCGGGGGATGAAATCCCACAGATCGTCCCGATAAAATCGAGGCTCAACCCGTGACTTTGGAGGGGCGTTGGCATCAATTGAATGTGGAGAAAACGGGGGGGGAGTCCCCGTGAAAAATCACCGTTCTCGAACGGCTCTTGTCAATGGCATCCGGCTTTTTTTTAGCCAGAAGCGATCGGAGTGGGAGCCTCCAAGGAACCCGAGATAGAGATGTTCCGTCTAAACTTTACGGGGACCCAAATCAATCTAATAAGAGTAGTGATTAGAAGACGATTCAGGGAAAAGCGATCGCCAGACCAATGATAATAGACCCCGGAGATCTAAATAGTCCCACGGACATCGCCGCCGGGCGTGTGGGCAAGGGACTAGACTTGCTGAGGCTAAAAAGGTTAAACTACTGCCGAACAAACTCTGGTGTTTCAGGCAGTGTCTGTCGTCCCAACGGCTCAAGAACATCATTGCGGAGGAGTGAAACAAAATGACATCTGGAACAGGTATAACCATTCTCACCAGCGGTCCTGATTCATACAATCAGAACGCACCTTTTGCCCCCAGGCCAGATACCATCCTGGGGATCGGAGGAAATGACACCATCACCTCCGCAACCCTGGGAGGGAGTCTGATTTACGGCGATAGCCTGGTCGGCAGCGACATCAGCGGCAACGATGTCCTCACCAGCGAAGGAAGCGGGGACACCCTCTTCGGCGGCCCCGGAAACGACTCCCTACAAGGTCGGGCCACCGGTGTCGCCCTCGTGGGCGAAGACGGCCGCGATACCCTCTCGTCGGACCTGTCCGCAACCCTCTACGGAGGAGCCGGCAGAGATTTCGTCATCGGCGTCGCCGCCAACAACTATTTATTCGGAAATCAGGACGAAGACACCATTTTGGGTGGCTTGCAGGGTGGCGATTCGATGTACGGGGGCAAGGGAGACGACCAACTCGGCTTCTACAACGCCTCCGGTGTCAGCAACATTGGTGTCCTCGTTCCCCCGGCCGTTGGGGGTGCCAACCAAGGCAACAACTTCGTTAGCGGCAACATCGGCAATGACACGATCGTCGGTATCGGCAGCGGAGATAGCCTGTACGGCGGCCAGGATAACGACTCCGTCGTTGTCGTCGGCGACTTGTCCTACGGCAGCGGGGATTTGGGCAACGACACGCTATCGGCCCGGAACCCCCAAGGTTCCATCAGTCCCTTCGATACGACGACCGCTCTGATTGGCCTGACCCAGGTGACGTTGATCGGGGGTGGCGGGGATGACTCCATCCGGGGCGGGATCGGTACGTTCGGAGACGGCCAAAACCTTCTCGACGGCGGAGACGGCAACGATACCATCCTCAGCTTTGCGGCTCAGGATTCCGTACTCGGTGGCGGTGGAGCCGACTTTATCTCCACCAACACCTCCAACGAGTTGACCACCCAAGGTATTCCCAGTTCCCTCCCCAATTTTGCAGGCAACAGCACTTTGGACGGCGGTTTCGGTAACGATACGGTCGTCGCCGCCTTTGCCAGCGACTCCCTGTTCGGCGGCGAGGGCAATGACAGCCTGTTCGGATTCTTCAGCATCATGGACGGCGGCGTGGGCAACGATACCCTCGACGGTAGCGCCTTCGTCCGCACCTCCACCGTCCCCCTCACGGTTAGCCTGTTCGGCGGAACCGGTGCCGACTTCATTATCGGTGCAAGTACCACGGCCCTCAGCAACGTCCTCGACGGCGGCGACGGCAACGATACCATCGCCTTCGGCAGCACCGGGGACACCCTCCTGTCCGCCAGCGCCAATATGCTCGGCAATGACAGCATCTCCGGCGGCAGCTTCGATGTCGGCTTCACTATCCTGGATACCCTGGGCAGCAACACCGTGGATGGGAGCGACGGCAACGACAGCATCCGCACCGGTTCCGGCGCCGACTTCCTGCAAGGCGGTACGGTGGCCGCCGGATTCGCCGGCGGTGGCGCCGGCGACGACACCCTGATCGCCGGCGGCGGCAACGACTTCCTGTTCGGCGGCACCGGACTCGATGTCCTCAACGGCGAAGCTGGCGACGATACCCTCGAAGGCGGTTACAACGCGGATACTTTGGTGGGTGGCGACGGCCAAGACCTGTTCCTGTATCGGTTCCAGGCGGCGATCGCCGGATCGGAAGCCGACTTCATCACGGACTTCAACGCCGGCGAAAATGACCAGCTCGTGTTCAGCCGAGACACTAACACGGGTGGGTTTGGCTTCGATCTGATTGCGGGCGTCAGCGAAAACGAACTCGGACCGAACCAGTTTGTCCTCATCCCGACGGGGGTTTACACCGATGGCGATGCCAACATCACTTCCCCGCTGCTGGCTTACGAACAGGCCACCGGTGCGCTCAAGTACGATGCCAACGGCAGCGACGCCGGAGGAACCTCCATCATCGCCCAATTTGCCCAGTTGGAAGACGGCAGCTTCCCGCGCATCAACAGCGGTGACGTTCTGATCATTGCTTAATTGAAACCGAGTCACTCAGGGCAATTGAAAAATTGTTCTGAGTTGCCGATCGCGGCAATTGGAAGTCAATTTCCCGGTTGATAAGCGAATCAAAAAAACCCAGATCGAATGTCTGGGTTTTTTTGGTGATCATGCAGATTTTTTTAAATTGAAATCGCCACTTTCTGATCGACGGCCAGACTCGCCTCGTTGACCGCCTCCCGCGCCCAGCGATCGCTTTCCAAAATGTCCTCCAATGTGGGATTTTGGCGGTTATCTGCCCGGTGGCGATCGCAGACCATTTCGATCATCTTCGGAATCTCTAAAAATCCAATTTTTTCATCTAAAAATAGCGCCACCGCCTGCTCGTTCGCGGCGTTCAAAACCGCCGGCATCGTCCCCCCCGCCCGTCCGGCGGCGTAGGCTAATTGCATACAAGGATATTTGCGATCGTCCGGGGCTTTAAAGGTCAAACTGCCCGCCTTCACCAAATCCAGCGGTTCCCAATTCGTATAAATTCGCTCCGGCCAAGACAGGGCGTACAGCAGCGGCAGCCTCATGTCCGGCCATCCCAACTGCGCCAAAACCGAGGTATCTTGCAATTCAATTAAAGAGTGAATAATACTCTGGGGGTGGATGACAATTTCGATCGCGTCGTAGTCCACACCGAACAGGAAATGAGCCTCGATCACCTCCAACCCCTTGTTCATCATCGTGGCGGAATCCACCGTAATTTTCCGCCCCATCGACCAGTTCGGGTGCTTGATGGCGTCGGCCACCGTCACTTCCGGCAACTTTTCCACCGGCCAATCCCGGAACGCCCCCCCGGAGGCGGTGAGGATAATCCGCCGCAACCCGCCCTCGGGAACCCCCTGTAGACATTGAAAAATCGCCGAATGTTCGGAGTCAGCCGGCAGCAGTTTGACACCGTATTTCTCGATCAGGGGATTGACCACCGGCCCGCCGGCGATCAAGGTTTCCTTATTCGCCAGGGCGATATCTTTCCCCGCCTCGATCGCGGCGATGGTGGGCAGCAACCCCGCACAGCCGACGATCCCGGTCACGACGGCCTCCGAGTCCCCGTAGCGGGCGACTTCCGCCACGCCAGACTCCCCCGCCAAAACCACGGGTTGGGGGTCCAGATCCGCGATCGCCTCCCGCAATTCCGGGAGTTTCGCCTCGTCGCAGATCGCCACAATTTCCGGGCGAAACTGCCGCACCTGTTCGGCGAGGAGGGCGGCATTGCCCCGCGTCGCCAACCCGACAACCCTGAATTGATCTGGGTGGTGGGCGACAATATCGAGGGTTTGAGTCCCGATGGAACCCGTCGAACCGAGAAGTGTGATTGCTTTCATCTTTTCTTTAGCTTGTTTTTTCCACGATACAATAGTCCGTCCCGCGATCCCAATCGGTCGGGAATCGGGAGTCGAGAATCGAGAGTCGGGGGAGGGCGAATGGCAGCGAACCCCGACAATTTCAACCCCACCCGACACCCTACACGCCAAACTGTTACGATGAGGGGCGATATCAATTGCAGTTGGCTACACCCGGAATGGAAACGTCCCCAGAATCTGCGACTTCTCAGCCGAAATCGAAGGTGGCGATCGCCCCGGACGCCCTGTTGTGGATGATGGGGGGCGCGATCGCGATCTTTTTGATAACCAGCAGTCTCCGCCATTATATGTTCCAATCCACCGGCTTCGATTTGGGCATTTACGATCAAGTCACCTATTTGATGAGTCAGGGACAGCCGCCCATCTCCTCCATTCTCGGCTTCCACCACATGGGAAATCACGCCGCCTGGTCCGTGTATCCCCTCGGATTGCTATATCGCATCTATCCCAGCGTTTACTGGCTGCTGGTAGTCCAGGCGATTTCCCTGGCGGCGGGGGCCTGGCCGACCTGGAGTTTGGCGCGGCGGGCCGGATTGGACGATCGCACGTCTCTGGGAATGGCGGCGGCTTATTTACTGTATCCCGTCGTTTTCAATATCAATTTGTTCGATTTTCACCCGGAAGTCATGGCCCTTCCCGCTTTATTGGCGGCAATTTTGGCGGCGCGACGGCAAAAAATCTTCGGGTTCTGCGCGGCGATTTTGTGGGTGTTGGGCTGCAAGGCGGTGTTATCTCTGACCATTATCGCCCTGGGAATCTGGCTGATATTTTTTGAAAAACGGCGGGGGTGCGGCGCGATCGCATTAATGGCGGGATCGGCCTGGTTTGTCATCGTCACCCAACTCATTATCCCCCAATTTAGCGGCGAGGAAGTGGCGGGTGTCTGGCGTTACACCTACCTGGGCAATTCTGTTATTGAAATCTTGATTAATTTGTTTCTGAAACCCCAGTTGGTTTTGGGGAAATTGTTCTCCCTGGAAACCTTGGATTATTTATTCGTCCTCGCCTTGCCCGTCCTCTGGTGGCTGTCGCCACGCCACCTGACACCGTTAATTCCCGCCCTCCCCACTTTACTCGTTAACAGCCTTTCGGAAGTCTCCTTTCAACGCAGCCTCGCCTACCAATATTCCATCCCCGTGATTCCATTTTTACTGCTGGCGGCGATCGCGAGTTTGGCCGGAAACGGAAACACCCTCTGGGGCGGTTTGAATCACCTGTGGCAAAAGTGGCAAAATACGGATAAGTTTCCCCTGTCTCTCCCCAAGGCGATCGTGCTTTGGTCTTTATTAATTTTCCTGTTGTATGGAAAATACGGGCGATTTTTGGAGTACACCCAACGCCTCGACACCTGGCAGGCGACGCGGGAAGCCGTGGCGACGGTTCGACCCCAAACGGCCGTTTTGACGGACAATTATCTCGCCCCCCACCTCACCCACCGCCGCGTCCTCAAACTCTTGAGTCAGGTGTCCGCCGACGGGGATTTGACAGAATTTGATACAGTGATTTTAAACCGACGCCATCCCTGGCCGGATACGGTGGAGACGGGGGAAGCGATCGCCCGCAGGTTGGCCGCCGACCCCGAATTTCAAACTCTCTATCAGCAAAATGATGTGATGGTTTTCCGACGTCTTGATGTCCGGGAAGCATCTCCCGAGTAAAATCGCCGAACCCCGATCAGGCGTACCAATGTACCGAGTCAAAAGGTGTCTTTTTCCCCATCGAAACGGTTTCAATTTCACCCCGTCGCCCTGATGATGGCGATCGCATTTGTTGTTTTATTTGCCGCCAGCAGCCTCCGGCACAATTTGTTTCAGTCTACCGCCTTCGAGTTGGGAATTTACGACCAGGTGGTTTATCTCATCAGCCGGGGCGAACCGCCGATCTCTTCTTTTCTCAACATTCATCACATGGGAAATCACGCGGCTTGGGCGGTATATCCCCTCGGGATTTTATACTGGATTTATCCGTCGGTTTACTGGCTGTTTTTGGTGCAGGCAATTTCCCTGGCTGCCGGGGTCTGGCCGACCTGGGGTTTGGCGCGGCTGGCGGGGTTGGATCGGCGGGTTTCTGCGGCGGTGGCGGCGGCTTATTTGCTGTATCCCGTCGTTTTCAATATCAATTTATTCGACTTTCACCCGGAGGTCATGGCTGGACCCGCTTTGCTGGCGGCAATTTTGGCGGCGCGGTGCGATCGCACCCTCTGGTTTACGGTGGCAATTATTTGGATTTTGGGCTGCAAAGATGCCCTATCTTTGACTGTAATTGGGATGGGGTTTTGGCTGTATTTTTGCGAGAAAAAACGTCGCTGCGGCGCGATCGCACTGTTTTTGGGTACGGTTTGGTTCGCGATCGCCGTCGGTGTCATTATTCCTTATTTTAAAGAAGGAGGGGGGCCGGGTGGGGTCGGCCGCTACACTTATTTGGGAGACTCGATCCCCGAAATTATAATTAATTTAGTCTTCAAACCGAAACGGGTATTAGAACGGGTCTTTTCTCCGGATTCTTTGGAATATCTCGCCCTCGTCTTTTCTCCGGTGATTTTTTGGCTGTCCCCCCGCCACCTCAGCCCTTTAGTTGCCACCGTGCCGGTGTTGGCCAAAAATATGTTATCTGATATTCAAGCCCAGCGGGATTTGATCCACCAATATTCGGTTCCCATCGTGCCTTTTTTGATGGTCGCAATAATTGCAACTTTGGCGGAAGGAAAGGGCTATTTGGGAAAGTATCTGTGGGTTTGGTTCTGGCGCGATCGCTCGATCCAATGTATCGGAAGTTTCAATTATAACCTGCACAAATTAATCGTTGTTTGGTCGCTGATTGGGTTTGTTTCTCTGGCAAAATTCGGCTATTTTTGGTCGATTTATTTGGAGGAAATCGACACTTGGTCGGCCAGTGGAAATGCGGTGGCCCGGGTTTACCCCGACGGCAGCGTTCTCACCACCGCCAATCTCGCCCCCCACCTCACCCACCGAAGGGCGATCGAGTTCACCAATTCCGATGCGAAAATTCCCGATTTGACCCAATTCGACCAGGTGTTATTAAATCTCCGCCATCCGGGTTGGAGAAGCAGCCGCGAATTTGCCAATTTTTTATTTGAAAATCTCCAAAATAGTGACGACTTTGAAATTCAATATTCACAAGATGACGTGTATTTGTTCAAGAAAATTTATTAAAATGGATGGATATTAAAATGGATGTTACACTGTCTTTAACGAGTATCGTCGCCATGTTTTTGACCCTGCTGGTCCTCGCCGCGCTCCCCAGTGCCAGCGTGTTGGCGGTATCAGCGCGATCGGTCTCCTCCGGATTGATTCACGGCATCCTCACCGCCGCCGGAGTCGTCGCGGGCGACATCATTTTTATTTTACTGGCGATCGGCGGTCTGGCGATGCTCGTGGAGGCGACGGGCGATCTGTTCGTGTTCGTGAAATATTTCGCTTGCGGCTATCTGATCTGGTTGGGGGTCAAACTGTGGAGAACCCGGGCGAAACCGCGTACCGTCGAGGGAACCCGAGATGCTTCTTTATTCTCCAGTTTCTTGGCGGGACTTCTGATTACCTTAGCCGACCAAAAAGCCGTCTTTTTTTACCTGGGTTTTTTCCCGGCATTTTTCGACCTCGACGCGGCGACCCCTCTCGATATTGCGATCGCGATTTGGGTCGCGGTTTTGACGGTTGGCGGGACGAAGATTGCTTATGCGATCGCCGCCAGTCGGGCCGGATTGTATTTCAGCCCGAAATTGGGCGTTCTCCTCAACAAAATCGCCGGAAGCCTGATGATCGGCGCGGCGGTTTTGATGCTATTCCTGCGTTGAATTGACTCCCCTCTCCCAGAATTGGGAGAGGGGTCGGGGGAGAGGGCGAGAGCGTCTCAAAAATAAATCTGTTCCAACTGCCGGAAATCCCGCTCCACTTCCGCCCACAAGGCGCGGTTGTGAGGGTCGGTACGGAGGGCTTTTTTCAAATAATTTCGAGCCTTTTCGAGCTGGCGTTCTTTGATCAGATGCCGCCCCCAACGTTGGTAGGCGATCGCCTGCCACTGGCGAATTTCCGGGTCTTGGGGGATTCTAGCCGCCAGTCCCTCCGCCAATGCGATCGCCCGGGGAAATCGCCGAGATTTGAGGAGTTGCTGCAATTCCCGATAGGAATTTTCCTTCAATTTCCGCTCGATTTCCGAGAGTTCCGGGTTGAATTGAATGGGTGGCGCCTTGCGGTAAATCTTCGGTGTGACGGGTTGGTAGCGGGGGGGTGAAACGTCCCGAACACCGGGGGATGATGTCGCCGCCCAGGCCATCTCCGCCTCCGGTTTCGCCACATCGAGCAGATATTTGTAAGCCTCCGTCACGGCGATAAACCGCTCCTGTGCCTCCGCATCGTCGGGGTTGACGTCCGGATGGTACTGGCGGGCGAGTCGCCGGTAGGAAGCCTTCACCGCCTCCAAACTCGCCCCCGCCCTCAAACCCAACCTGCGATAGTAATCCGTCGTATCCATTTCGGTCTGTTTGTCCCAGTTGAACCCGTCGCCAAACCCGCCCCGCGTTCACAACCATCGCGAACTGAGGCGGGCATCGTCGAAAGTGTACCCCAAACGGGGCGGATCGCTAAACCGGGCGCTCCTCGATCACCTGGTCGATGAGGCCGTAGTCGTAGGCTTCTCGAGCCGAGAGGAAATAGTCGCGATCGGTATCTTTCTCGATCTTTTCCAGAGGTTGGCTCGTGCGTTCGGCCAGCATCTCGTTGAGGACCGTGCGAATTCGCAGGATCTCTTTAGCCTCGATTTCGATGTCGCTGGCTTGTCCGCGAGTGCCGCCGAGGGGTTGGTGGATCATGATCCGGGCGTGGGGCAGGGCCAAGCGTTTGCCCTTCGTCCCCGCCGCCAGCAGGAACGCCCCCATCGACGCGGCTAGACCGACGCAGATGGTGACGACCTCGGATTTGATGTACTGCATGGTATCGTAAATCGCCATGCCCGCCGTCACCGAGCCGCCGGGGGAATTGATGTAGAGGTAAATCGGTTTGGACGGATCTTCGGAGTCCAAATAGAGCATATAAGCCACGATCGCATTCGCAATACCATCGTTGACTTCTTCTGACAAAAAGATGATCCGCTCCCGGAACAGCCGTTCGTAAATATTAATCCACTGTTCATAGGTACTACCGGGGAGGCGGTATGGAACGCTGGGGACACCAATGGGCATGACTTTTACTTCTCTCGTTTCGTGAGGTTGAACAAAGGATTTTTTAACAAGTTTGGGGCGTGGGGTGCGGGGAAAATTGAGACGTGAGAATTCTCAAAAATTCCGTCCTCATCTCCCGACCCGAACATCAACTGGGTTGCTTTAAAATGCGATCGATGATGCCGTACTCTTGGGCCTGTTCGGGGGTCATGTAAAACGTCCGGTTCATGTCTTTCGTGATCCGTTCGACGGACTGACCCGTGTGTTCGTGAAAAATCTGCATCATCAACTGCCGTTTCGAGATGATCTCTTCGGCGTTAACTTGGATGTCGCTGGCCTGTCCTTGCGTGACCGTCTGGGGGTTGTACAGGGTGATCATCCCGTGGGGGAGACTGGCCCGCTTTCCTTTCGTACCGCAGGCCAACAGCAACGCCGCCATCCCCACCGCCTGACCCATGCAGATCGTCAAGATCTCGGATTTGACGTGCTGCATCGTGTCGTAGATGGCCAAAGCCGCCATCACGGACATCATCCCCATCGACTCGTTCGCCATCCCCGCCAAAACGGGGTCGCCGATGGAGTTGATGTACAGGTAGATCGGTTTATTTTGATCTTCCGAGTCCAGATACAACATCGACGAGACGAGGGAATTGGCCACGCCCGTCGTCAGCGGTTGGTTGAGAAAAACGATCCGCTCCTGACTGAGGCGGGTGTAGATGTTGATCCACCGCCACTGTTGGCTGCCAGGAATTTGGTAGGGGACGCGAAGAATGTCATCGACAGGCATAGTTGCTAACAGAAAAGAGTTTACGAAATCCCGGCGGGAATTTGTGTGGGCAGTTCCTTGGTGCTTTCCAGGACGCGATCGATGAGTCCGTACTCTTTCGCGTGTTCCGGCGTCAGGTAGAACATCCGGTCGGTGTCTTTGGCAATTTTCTCCGCCGGCTGGCCGGTATTCTGAGACAAAATATCCAAAACGGATGTTTTGTTCGCCAGGACTTCCTTGGCCCGAATTTGGATGTCGGTGGCCTGGGAGCGCCCCATCCCCATGCGAGGTTGGTTGAGGACGATGGTGGCGTGGGGGAGGCTGGCCCGAAATCCTTTGGTTCCGGAGGAGAGGATCATCGCCGCGGTGCCCATCGCCTGACCGATGCAGATGGTGTGGACGGGGGGTTTGACGTAGTTGATGGTGTCGCAGATGGCGAAGGCTTCGGTGTCCTGACCGATCGCATCTCCGGTGTACCAGGAAGTCCCGGTGGAATTGATGTAGAAATAAATGGGTTTTTCCGGATCGGAAAATTGCAGGTACAACAGTTGGGCGATGATCAGTTTGGTGACATCGACGCCGAGTTGTCGCTTGTATTCGTCCGCAGATACCAGCGGCGATCCCAGGTAGATGATCCGTTCCTTGAGCAACAAGGACGGAAGATCGGGCGGGGGCGTCCGCATTGCACTGTCACTGTAGTAGTAGGGTGATTGCACGGTTTAAACCAATGAACTCATCAAGGATGTGGCATTCGGGCAGACCGCCAGTTGTCGGGTCAAACGTCCTTGCCATCAGACCTGACCCGTGCGATCGCCGGGTGCGGGTAAACTATTAATGTATAGTAACGCAACTCTCGATCGGTCTTCCCGGGGAGCGGGTAGGGAATTCCCCCCCGATCGCTCCGCCGACCGGAGTGCGTGCGCCGTTTGTCCGCCTTTATTACGGATGGGATTTTAAAATTCCCGGAGGTCTTCGATGAAAGTCAGTTTGCAACCCGCTCTCAACGATCCCAACGTCGATGCGAACCAGGGATCGAGCCAGCGTCAACTCGCCATTTCGATTTCGGCCCTTCCCGAGTCGCTCGAAAGCCACATTCCCCTGAATCTCTGCCTGATTTTAGATCACAGCGGTTCGATGAGCGGCCGACCGCTGGATACCGTCAAGCAGGCGGCGGGGGAACTCATCGATCGCCTCAACCCGGGCGATCGCATTTCGGTGATCGCCTTCGACCACCGGGCGAAGGTCTTGGTTCCCAACCAGGATATCATCGACCCCGACCGGATCAAAAAGCAGATCGACCGCCTGCGGACGTCCGGCGGCACCGCGATCGACGAGGGCTTGAAGCTGGGGATCGAGGAGTTGGGAAAGGGCAAGCAGGAGCGGATTTCCCAGGCGTTTTTGCTCACCGACGGGGAAAACGAGCACGGGGATAACGATCGCTGTCTGAAGCTGGCAAAATTGGCGACGGAGTACAACCTCACCATCAATTCTTTGGGGTTCGGCGACGATTGGAACCAGGATGTTTTGGAAAAAATTGCCGACGCGGCTGGCGGGGCCCTGGCCTATATCGAATATCCGGAACAGGCGATCGACGAGTTCGGACGTCTATTTACGCGGATGCAGTCCGTGGGGCTGACCAATTCTTATTTGTTATTTTCCCTGTTTCCCAACGTGCGGTTGGCGGAATTGAAGCCCATCGCCCAGGTGTCCCCGGACACGATCGAACTGCCCGTCCAGTCGGAGGGCGATCGCTTTGCGGTGCGTCTGGGGGATCTGATGAAGGATACGGAACGGGTGGTTTTGGCGAATTTGTATATCAGCAAATTAGCGCCCGGAAAGCAGGCGATCGCGCAAGTCCAGGTCCGCTACGACGATCCGGCGTTGGCGGTGGAAAACCTCTACTCCGAACCGATGCTGGTGGAGGCCAACGTGATCGGCGACTACCGCCCCACTGCGGACAAGCAGGTGCAGCAGCACATTTACGCCCTGGCGAAGTACCGGCAGACTCAGATCGCCGAAACGAAGTTGCAGCAGGGCGATCGCGCCGGGGCCGCCACGATGTTGCAGACGGCGGCGAAAACGGCCTTGCAGATGGGCGACAAAAGCGGTGCCACCGTCCTCCAGAGTAGCGCCACCCGCCTCCAGTCGGGCGAGGAGCTTTCCGAGGGCGATCGTAAGAAAACCCGCATCGTCTCCAAAACGACGCTGAAATAGTCGCTGGGGCGGGTTCTGCCCGCCCTATATTTCCTATTCTCCCAAACACCAGGCTACGAACAGCCCCAGCACCACCAACCCCGTCCAACTGGGCAGGTGCAGCCAAGCGAGGAAGTTGACGGGTGCGAGAATAAAAATAGAGGTGAACAGCGAGCTGACGAACAGGACGGCGATGACCAGTAGAAAAGATAGCACGGCGGGCGATCGGGGGATGGATGAACTGATAGCGCTGCGCGCGGGAGTCGGGAGTCGGGAGTCGGGAGTCGGGAGAACTCAAAGCCCCTTTGAATCGAGGTTTTGAAGTTTTCGAGGTTCCCCCGAATTTGTTAACACCCGAGCGCTCATTGCCATAACATTAAATGATACATCCGATCTTCGCCAACCCGGAAACCTTTCTCGCCCTCACCCCCGGCTCCTCTCCCAATTCTGGGCGAGGGGAGTCTATTCTGCGGTTCCCCCCGATCTCCCCCCGATCTCCCCCCTTACTCCCCCCTTACTCCCCCCTTACAAAGGGGGGCTGGGGGGGATGGGGGCTAGGGGGGCTGGAGACCCTTCTTTTGGGTTATTTTTTGATGCAATTCTCGATTGTTTTGGCGGTCGGTTTTGACTTCCAATATTGCGGATTGCTGGGAGGCGATCGCACGTTTATAATCTCTCACGAAGTCTTCCAAAGTTTGGGGCGAAAAATATTCGATATCAAATAATTTGGCGGCGTGGGAAAAATTGAGGTTTTGGGGCGTGCCGAAATAGGGTTCAAATACGTCCTCAAATTGAGAAATGGGCAGGAAGGAGAAGATGCCGCCGCCGTTATTGTTGATGGCGATAATCCACAGGGGATGGGGGAGCGATCGCACCAAGGAAAGGGAGTTCAAATCGTGCAGAAATGCCAGATCTCCAATTATCAAAGTCGTGGGGGCATTCAACCCCTGACATAAACCCGTGGCGGAGGCGATAATTCCGTCGATGCCACTGGCTCCCCGGTTGGCTCCTATTCTAACATAATTTCCGCCATAAAGTCCATAGTTATCCATGTCGCGGACGGGCATACTGTTAGATAAAAATAAGCCACTGTCGGGGGGGATGTGGCGGGAGACTTCGCGGGCGATCGCGATCTCGTTTAAATCCGATTCTGGTGTCAAACTGTCTGCGATCGCGTCGGCGATTTTTTGAGCGGTTTTCGAGAGGTTATTTTTCCAAGTTTCGGAAATTTTAGATATCAAAAATGGCGATAGATTCCGACAGAAAATTTCGATATCGCTTTCGATTCGGTGGGTGACGGCGTGGGTGGGATCGTGGCGGCTGGGTTCGTCGAGGATGACGATATAATTGGCGGGGGGATGCTGTTCCAACTGCTGCAAAAATCGTTTGGAGAGGATGCGATCGCCGATCTGTAAAACCGTTTCGATGGGTTCGGAGTTATTCCAAATTTCGGCGGATAGTAGAAAATCGAAATATCGAATCTGTTCGGGGAGGGAATTCCCCAGCCGCAAGCCGGAACGGATATCGGCAAAAATGGGAAATTGTAACCGTTTCGCCAACTCGGAAATGGCGGCGACTTCTCGGGGAGATGATAACGCCCCGATCGCCAAGATTCCCCGTTTCGTTTCGTTCAAAATAGCGGCGATCTGTTGCAGGGTTTGGGGAGTCGGTGTCGCTTTCGGGAGTTCGTAAATCGTCCGGGGGCGATCGCCGTTCAACCATCGTTTCAAGGGGATTGTGTAACCGTCCGAAATGGCGGAATCTGTCGGGGCGAGGGGTTCCCGAAACATACAATTGAGGTGAACCGGACCGCAGGGCGATCGCCGGGAACGGTAAATGAGTTGATCGACGGTGGTTAAAACGACGGCGGGAGAGATGCTTTCATCGGGACAGGGAAGATCGAACGTCCAGCGAGTGTAATTTCCGTAAAGATTGACTTGATCAATGGTTTGATTTGCCCCCGTCTGCCGCAATTCCGGGGGGCGATCGGCGGAGATAATAATCAAGGGTAAGCGATCGGCGGATGCTTCGATCACGGCGGGGAAATAGTTGGCGGGGGCGGAACCGGATGTCGAGATCAAAACGGCGGGATTTCCCGTCGCCCTCGCGTAGCCGATCGCGTGAAATGCGGCCCCCCGTTCGTCCACACAAACCCGGCGTTTCGCTTTGGAATGGCGGGCGATCGCCACCGTCAGCGGGGTGGAACGGGAACCGGGAGAAAGGACAAAATAATCGATACCATTGCGAATCAATTCTTCGACTAATAGCGTCCCCCACAGGATGTTAAGATTGGGTGCATTAAAAAAACTCAATTGTAATTCCTCAATCAGTTTTGTAGCCCAGGCATCTTGCCTGTGACAAGCTAGAAGCTTGTTTTACGCGATCGCTTTTGTAGCCCAGGCATCTTGCCTGTGACAAGCTAGAAGCTTGTTTTACGCGATCGCTTTTGTAGCCCGGGCATCTTGCCTGTGACAAG
>NZ_JAYFER010000472.1:0-215 GCF_055795065.1 Lyngbya sp. CCY1209 | reverse complement strand
TATTGGGAACCTAAATTCGAGGGGACAAGCTATGGGTTTCGACCCGGACGCTCAACCCTTGACGCAATTGGCAGAATTTTTGTCGCTATTAACCACGGGGAATACTACATCCTCGATGCTGACATCGCCAAATGCTTTGACCAAATTGACCATGATTATCTGCTATCCAAACTTCATTGTCCAACGACCATAAGGCGAAATGTCAAACAATGGCT
>NZ_JAYFER010000471.1:0-9338 GCF_055795065.1 Lyngbya sp. CCY1209 | reverse complement strand
AAACCCCCAATTCTGGGGGCTTTTTCCCGGCACCCAGCGCTGTATCTCGCCCCCAAACCCCCAATTCTGGGGGCTTTGAACGGAGAGGATTTTCGCGCATTATTTCGTAACATATCTTGAAAAATTCTCCCCTCTCCCAGAATTGGGAGAGGGGTCGGGGGTGAGGGCATTCACCCGCCGATCGCCACGAATTTCAACACGAAAACCGCCGCCAAAATCCACATGGCGACGGTCGTTTCCTGAAACTTGCCCTGCATGGTTTTCAAAATCGGATAGGCGATCAAACCCGCCGCCAAACCGTCGGCGATGGAATAGCTGAGGGGCATAATAAATAAGGTCAAAAAAGCCGCGATCGCCTCGGCGGGATCGTCCCAGGCGATGTAACGGACGCCGCCCATCATCAACACCCCGACGATGATTAAAGCGGGGGCGGTGGCGAAAGACGGAATCCCCGCCAGCAGGGGAATAAACAGGGTCGAAAGCAGGAACAAAACCGCCACCGCGATCGCCGTCAGTCCGCTGCGTCCCCCCTCGGAAATTCCCGACGCCGACTCGATATAAGTCGTCACCGTCGAGGTTCCCAAAATGCCGCCGACGGTGGTTCCCACCGCATCGGCTAAAAACGCCCGACTCGCCCGGGGAAGTTCGCCGTCAGCGCCGATATAACCGGTTTTAATTCCCAACCCCGTCAGGGTTCCCACGGTATCGAATAAATCGACAAATAGAAACACGAATAAAACCGTCAATAATTCTCCAAAATTCCCTCGAAATATTTCCCTAAAACCCACGAAGGCCTGACCCGCTAAATCCACGGGTAATTGAGGCAAAGCCACCACCGCTTCCGGCCAGGGGGCGATCGCCAAAATCCACCCCAACAACGCCGTCGCCAAAATCCCCCACAACAGGGCGCCCGTGATGCGGCGGACCACAAACGCGGCTGTGATGAAAATTCCCGCCAAACTGACCAAAATAACCGGTTGGCTGAGGTCGCCGAGGGCGGTTGTTGTGGCTTCGGATGCGACAATTAATCCTGTGTTTGTAAGGGCGATATAAGCAATAAATAAGCCGATGCCGGCGGCGGTGGCGTGTTTGATGCTGGCGGGGATGGCGGTGACAATTTGGGCGCGGATATTTCCGAAGGTGAGGGCGATGAAGATTAACCCTTCGATGAAAATGGCGGCGAGGGCGACTCGCCAACTAATTCCCTGTTTGAGGACGACGGTGAACGCGAAGTAAGCGTTGAGCCCCATTCCGGGGGCGAGGGCGAAGGGATATTTGGCGTATAATCCCATAATTAATGTTGCGATCGCGGCCGATAGTGCGGTGGCGATCGCGATTTCTCCGAACAGATCGCCGGGGGTTTCTAAAAAGATGGCGGCGGAGAGAATGTCCGGGTTGACGGCGAGGATGTAAGCCATCGTCACGAAGGTTGTCACCCCCGCCATAATTTCGGTGCGGAAGTCGGTTTGCAGTTGCCGAAACTGGAAAAAACGGGCGATCGCCGTTTCCTTTTCCGGGGCGCGATCGGGTTCTGGGGTCATAGCCGTCAGTTGAAAACCAAATGCTAATTGATTCCCAATACTTTATCACACCGTTGTTGCGCTTTAGCGCCCACAAACGTTATATCAGATCCGGTTATTTACCCGCCCCCCTCGATCCCCCCCTTATTAAGGGGGGGCTGGGGGGGATCGATTTTTGGATATTTAAGCGGATTGGATATTAATAACCGTTGTTGCGCTTTAGCGCCCGCGATCGCACCTTCCCCCCGACTAAAAACTGTTTTGAACCTCATTTCCAAACGGATTCAAAACCAACAGCGATCGCGCGATATGATAGACGACCGGAACGGGAACGGCATTCCCCAACTGTTTTTTTGCCCGACTGGGATTGTTATCTAAAATAAACGGTTCCGGAAACCCTTGCAGTCTCGCCATATCCCGGGCGGTGATTTCTTTATAATGTTTGGGACGGTAGATTTTTTCAATAAATTCTATTTTATATCGCTCGGGATTCTGACAATCAAACGTTTTGGTAGCGACAAAAACCTTGGTTCCCGTCGCCGTCAAAGTGCCGATCGCCTCTGCGTGGGCTAAATAGATTTTCGCCACCCCGCCGATACCGGAAGAGATTTTAGAATTGACAAACTCATAACCCCGATTTTCGATAAACCGCAAAATTCGCTTTTCAACCAGGCGATCGAGTTCCGCCATTTCCAGATCGGATATCAACGCTTTCAACCCGTCAAACGGGATCGGATTTCCATCTTTCGGGCCGTAGATTTTTTTGCGCCTATTTTTTAAAATAATATCACAAATCTGCTTTTCGCGATCGCTCGTTGCGATCAAATCCCAGGAATGGATGGTTGTCTGTCCGTTTCGCACGTCGGAAAATAGGAAAAAATCGTTGAGTTCGTCCGTTTTTTGAAATCGCCCGCGAGACGGGGGAATATTGTCACCAAATAAAACCGGCGGCGAAAACTTCTTTTTAACGACGGGTTTCTTGGAGACTCCCTCCACAAACTCGAACAGTTTGGGTCGCCGATTTAACGGTTCGGGAAATTGGAAGTTTTGCCCCCCTTTGATATCCCGCCGGATGCCGACGATAAACACGCGATCGCGGTCTTGAGATAAACCAAAATCAAAGGCATTTAAAACCCGCCATTTAACGACATAATTCGCCTCGGATAGTGCAGCCAGGATACTATCAAACTGTTCTTTATGTCTGGGTTCGGTTAATCCCCGGACATTTTCCAGGATAAAAGCTTTGGGTTGATTCAAGGTAATCACCCTGATTGTATCCAACCAAAGCTGTCCCCTCGGGTCGTTCAAACCCCGCAACTTTCCCGCGATCGACCAGGGTTGACAGGGGACACCACCCGCGATAATATCGACATCAAAGGGGAGTTTATTTAATAATTGAATATCTCCCAACTCTTTTTCGTCCAAATTGGAATATCGGATAAAATTGTCTCGGTAGACTTGGATTGACGTGCGATCGATTTCCGAATACCCCAAACATTTGCCGCCCAATTCTTCCAGGGCGATCCGAAAGCCGCCGATGCCGGCGAACAGATCCACGAAGGTAAACTGGGGTCGAAAAATGGCGTTAATTGCCGTCAGCGATCGCCCCCCATGAAACCACTCAATTTGCTTGGCTTGCATTCCCATTCTTTAAATATAGTAGAACAGGCATCTTGCCTGTTTCCATCTTTCAATTATATCTGATATCAAACTCGACATCGCAAAGGGGGAAATATTTTGATCAAATCGATTGTTTCGATTCGCCATTTTCTGATACCCTAAAAAAACAGGAACTATCGAGAGAAGGAACATGGAAGTTAAAGCCGCCGTCGCCTGGGAAGCCGGACAACCCCTCAGCCTGGAAACCGTCCAACTCGAAGGCCCGAAAGCGGGGGAAGTCTTGGTGGAAATCAAAGCAACCGGAATTTGCCACACCGATGCCTATACCCTCTCCGGCGCCGACCCGGAAGGGCTATTTCCGGCGATTCTCGGCCACGAAGGGGCGGGGGTCGTGGTAGAAGTCGGCCCGGAGGTGAAAAGCCTCAAACCGGGCGATCACGTTATCCCTCTTTATACCCCCGAATGTCGCCAATGTGAATACTGTCTCAGCATGAAAACCAACCTCTGTCAGGCGATTCGCGGCACCCAAGGAAAGGGGTTAATGCCGGACGGCAGCAGTCGCTTTTCTCAAGGTGGAAAAATGATCCATCATTACATGGGAACCTCCACTTTTTCTAATTATACAGTATTGCCGGAAATTGCAGTAGCAAAAATTCGCGAAGATGCGCCTTTTGACAAGGTTTGTTACATTGGCTGCGGGGTGACGACGGGTATCGGCGCGGTCATCAATACGGCGAAAGTTGAACCGGGTTCTAAAGTGGTGGTCTTCGGTTTGGGCGGCATCGGATTGAACGTCATTCAGGGGGCGAAAATGGTCGGTGCCGATATGATTGTCGGCGTGGACCTCAACCCGGACAAGCGAGAAATTGCCGAAAAATTCGGGATGACGCACTTCGTCAATCCCCGGGAAATTGAAGGAGATTTGGTGCCCTATTTGGTGGATTTGACGAAGGGCGGCGCGGACTACAGTTTCGAGTGTATCGGCAATGTCAATGTCATGCGTCAGGCGTTGGAATGCTGCCACAAAGGTTGGGGGGTAAGCGTGATTATCGGCGTCGCCCCGGCGGGACAGGAAATCAGCACCCGTCCCTTTCAATTGGTGACGGGACGGGTTTGGAAAGGGACGGCTTTCGGCGGCGCGAGGGGCCGGACGGATGTCCCTAAAATTGTGGATTGGTACATGGAAGGTAAGATTAATATCGACGATTTGATCACCCACGTTTTGCCCTTTGAAAAGATTAACGAAGGCTTCGATTTGATGCACGAAGGAAAATCGATTCGCAGCGTTGTGACGTTTTAATGGATGGCTAAATCCATGACAATTGGCAGGTGATCGGAACCGACATTTAGCCCCCGTCGCATCTGCAAAACTTGAATTTCCGGACTCACCAAACAATGGTCGATGGGAATCTGCAAATAGGGGTTACGAGTCGGCCAGGTGGGGAGGATTCCGAACCCGCGGCGGCTGTTGCGGAGTCGGGTTTTTCCCAGGGTGTTTTTGTAGATGGGGGACCACATAGTGATGTTCAGATCTCCGAGGAGGATGACAGGTTCTGACAAGGTGGGGATAAATTTTGCGATCGCCTCCAGTTGTCGGTTGCGGACGGAAACAAGCCATTTACTGATCGGGGGTGTGGGGTGGGTCGCGATCGCCCAAAATTCCCGATTGTTTTGGGTCAGTTTGGCGACGATTGTCGGTCTTTTTTCATTTCCAATAAATTGAACCGACGCATTATTTAACGGCAGTTTGCTGTATAGCGCGATGCCAATCCCCGGCCGATCTTGGCTGGTTTCAAACATCAGGTAAGGGAAGCGATCGCGGATCGGTTGCAATCCCTCTTGCCAAGCTTGATTGGCTTCTACAATCGCCAGAATGTCCGGATTTTCCTCCCTTACCCACGAAATCACCGCGTCAAAATTGCGGTTCTTGGCATTGACATTCGACACCGCCACCCGCAGGGTATTTGAACTGACGCTATCGAAAGATTGCTGCGGAAAATACCAGGGAACAATCTCCATCAAATTGATCGCCAGACAAATCAAGCTAATCGCGATCCATCGGGGTTGTCGTCGCAGTGTAAAATAGATCAGGGGAATTAGGGCGGCGATCGCGTACTGAACCCGAAAATGGGATGTCAACTCAAATAACAGGTGAAAACGGCCCAAATATCCCGCCAAGGACATCAGCAGCAGGAGAGTCACTCCCGCCATAAAAAGAAAGGAGAAAATTTGACCAATTGACAATGAAAAGCGATTCAAAAGTTTCATAATTTCTACCCGTTTATTGACAGCATAACAATTGAAAAATATCGATCAACCCTGTACAACCCAACTCTAACTCCCCACTCCCCACTCCCCATTCCCTATCCTTTTTTATGTTACCCACGGATCTACTCAGTCACCGACAAAATGGAGAAACCATCATCCCCCTCCGCCTGCGAATTGACGCGGGAAATTTGGCGATCGCATCCGAAATCATCCGACGGTTTGAAAACAGCCTCAACCACACCCAAGGCGACTTGAACCGCCAACTCCAAGAACTCGAAGGGGACAGCCCCAACTACCGCATCAAACGGGGATTCGCCCACCTCCTCCGCAGCAGCTTTTGCACCTTTGAAATCGTCAGTCCCCTCGAACCCCAACAGTTGCGAGAACGGGTTTTTTCAGAAGCCGCAAAACGGGTTCCGTCCTCCCCTGCAACTCGGACAACCTTAGAAGCAGTGGCAGTTCAACTCAGTCGAGAACTCCAACGAGATGTCACCCCCCCAGAAATCGAAACTGGACTCTATGCCGACTTGCACGAAAACCGCATTTTAACCCAATTCGATACCCCCACCCCCGAAGCCTTAATCCACCGCTACAATCTCTCCCAAGTTCAAGGGATATTCTACCGCGCCAGCGAGATCAAAATCAATGCCTATCGCAACGATCCGGGAGAATATAAACTTTTATTTCGATACTTAAAATTATTTCAACTCATGGCTTATATTGAAGGAGATGCCGACCACGGATTTACCCTCACCCTCGACGGCCCCACCAGCCTCTTCAAACCCAGCACCCGCTACGGTTTAGCCCTGGCAAAAATGCTCCCGGCATTACTCCACGTCACCAAGTGGAGTTTGCAAGCGACCTTACAGCAGCGAGATCCCTACACCCGCGTCGTCAAAACCGGCCGATACACCCTCAATTCCGAGTGCGAATTGGTCAGCCACTATCCCCCCGGCAAACCCTACGACAGCCTGATCGAACAGTCCTTCGCAGACCGCTGGCAGTCCCTCAAAACCGAGTGGCGGCTGGAACGGGAAGTCGATTTAATTCCCCTCCCCGGCAGCGTCATGATCCCCGACTTTCGCCTGGTGCACCCCGACGGCCGCGTATTTTTATTAGAAATTGTCGGCTATTGGCGTCCAGAATACCTGCAAAAGAAATTCTATCAGGTGCGGCGTTCCGACTGCGACCATTTAATCCTCGCCATTTCCGAGCGCTTAAATTTGGCAAAAGCGGGGGTAAAAACCACCGGAATTCCGGCGCGAGTCGTCTGGTTCAAAGGAAAATTATCCCCCAAATCGGTATTAGAGGCGATCGAAGAGAATGGGGAATAGAGAAAAATCTGTGTAATCTGTGTAATCTGCGGATGGAAGTCGGTAATCGGTAATAGGGAATGGGAAATAGGTAATCCAGTCAAAAAATCGAAAATCGCCTCAAAGTCCCCCTTTTCAAGGGGGATTTAGGGGGATCGCCAATAGATATAGTAATCGCCATAAAGCGCAACAACGACGGGGGGACCGTTGATTTAACTCTGAGTGAGGGTGATGCGGCCGGTTTGAACGTGGTCGAAAATGCGGTTGATTTGGTGGCGTTCCGCGTCGGCGATCTGATTTCCCGACAAAATCGCCGACATCAACCGGAGATATTGGACGTAACTCAATTGGCCCGATGTCTGGATTTGGGTGAGTAGCTGGCCAATGGTGGGGGCAGATTTGGCCGGGTTGTTCCATGCCATAGGGTTCGCGATCGCCTCCTGATTGTGTCCCGTCCTCCAGTATCCCAGAAAACGGGGGCCCGGGAAAAAACGGCTAATTATCAATTATCGGGCGCCAATTGTCAATTTTTTTCCCATCCGACCCGCCAAATTGTTACGGTCTGTTAAGCTCTATTGCAATCCGTCACAACTCTGAGAAGAACGCCCCCCCGCTTACTGACTCCGTGCTACTATCTGGGCTTAGTAACTGACGAGATAAATTTTGGGAGAGGACCTTTGACTCTACGGGTTGCTGTTGTCGGATCGGGTCCTGCGGGTTCCTCCGCGGCCGAAACGCTGGTAAAAGCTGGAATTGAAACCTATTTATTCGAGCGCAAACTGGATAACGCCAAACCCTGTGGCGGTGCTATCCCCCTGTGTATGGTAAGTGAGTTCGACCTGCCGCCCGAAATTATCGACCGGCGGGTTCGGAAAATGAAGATGATCTCCCCCTCCAACCGCGAGGTGGACATCAATTTAGAAAATGAAGATGAATATATCGGGATGTGCCGCCGGGAAGTCCTCGACGGCTTCATGCGCGATCGCGCCGAATCCCTGGGAGCCAACCTGATCAACGGTACGGTTCACAAACTCGAAATTCCCACCAAAACTGGCGACCCCTACACCATCCACTATAACGACCACTCCGGCGGTAAAGCGGTCGGAACGGCCAAAACCCTGAAAGTGGATCTGGTCATCGGTGCAGACGGGGCCAACTCCCGCGTGGCGAAGGCCATCGACGCCGGGGATTACAATTATGCGATCGCTTTCCAAGAGCGCATCCGCATCCCCGAAGACAAAATGGCCTACTACGAAGATCGGGCCGAAATGTACGTCGGCAACGACGTCTCCCCCGACTTCTACGCCTGGGTTTTCCCCAAATACGACCATGTGGCCGTCGGGACCGGAACCATGAAGGTCAACCAGGCGATGATCAAAAAGCTGCAAGCCGGCATCCGCGCCCGCGCCGCCCAGCGTATCGAAGGCGGTAAAATCATCAAAGTGGAAGCCCACCCCATCCCCGAACATCCCCGCCCCCGCCGGGTCGTGGGCCGCGTCGCCCTGGTCGGAGACGCCGCCGGAACCGTCACCAAATCTTCCGGCGAAGGCATTTACTTCGCCGCCAAGTCGGGCCGGATGTGCGCCGAAACCATCGTGGAAACCTCCAACGCCGGACAGAAAATCCCCACCGAAGATGACTTGAAACTTTATATCAAGCGTTGGGATAAGCAGTACGGCATGACCTATTTGGTGCTCGACATCCTGCAGCGGGTGTTCTACCGCACCGATGCGAGTCGGGAAGCGTTTGTGGAAATGTGCTCCGATCTCGACGTGCAGCGCATGACATTCGACAGCTACCTCTATAAAACTGTCGTCCCCGCAAACCCCCTGGTGCAGATGAAGATCACCGCCAAAACCTTGGGCAGCTTGCTGCGGGGCCACGCCCTCGCTCCCTAAGCGATTATCGCCCATTTTTCTTTAACATAAAACCCTTTCCTCTCCGGTATTTGTGCCGGGGAGGAAATTTTGTAATAGGCAACAGGACGGTTGGGACCTATGAATCAAAAACTAATGATCAGAACTGAAAATGAGAACGATGTGAAGGCTATAACAGATGTAACTATCTCCGCCTTCAAAACATTGGAGATCAGCCAACATACGGAACAGTTTATAATAACCGCCCTCCGCGCCGCCGAAGCACTTTCCGTGTCTCTCGTCGCAGAAATGGATAACTCAATCGTCGGGCACATCGCATTTTCACCCGTCGTCATTTCCGACGGAACGCCGGACTGGTACGGCCTCGGCCCCCTCTCCGTTTTACCTTCCCATCAAAGGCAAGGTATCGGCAAAACCCTGGTCAGAGAAGGCCTGTCGCGTTTGAGGGGTTTGAATGCGAAGGGATGTTGCGTGGTCGGACATCCGGATTATTATCCGAAATTTGGATTCGAGAATGTTGCCGATCTCAGTTATAAAGGCGTGCCGCCAGAGGTCTTTTTTGCCCTGTCATTTAATGGAAATTTTCCCGAAGGTGAAGTCACGTTTCACGAGGCTTTTATGGCGACTTCAGAACCGGAGAGATCCCCCTAAATCCCCCTTACGAAGGGGGACTTTGAAAAGATATTCTCCCCCCTTACAAAGGGGGGCTGGGGGGGATGCTTCACTGTTTGGGAACCGAA
>NZ_JAYFER010000470.1:0-9959 GCF_055795065.1 Lyngbya sp. CCY1209 | reverse complement strand
AGGGGGACTTTGAGAGGTCGGTGGGTTTGAGAAGCGATCGTATCCCCCTAAATCCCCCTTTGTAAGGGGGACTTTGATATCGGGTTTTTAAACTGGTGATATCAAATCCAGTTAAACACTCAGAAGCCACCTCCGGCTCCCCCCTTACAAAGGGGGGTTGGGGGGGATGGGACCGATTGCCGGTCCTCCCGATAGCTCTCAGAAGCCACCTCTGGCTCCCCCCTTACAAAGGGGGGCTGGGGGGGATGAAACGGCTCCCCCCTTACAAAGGGGGGCTGGGGGGGATGAACCCCAAAATCTCCTCACAAACCGCCTCAAACTCATGCAAAACCTGATGATTGGTAAAGCGAACAACCCGCAACCCGTACCCTTCCAAAACCTTGGTTCTTTCCCTATCATAAGCGATCGCATCCGGCGTAAAATGACTCTCCCCATCAACCTCGATCGCCAATTTCAACTTCGGGCAGTAAAAATCGACAATAAAATTATCAATCGGCTTCTGTCGCCAGATTTTCAGAGGAAAAGTTCTTAAAAACCCCCAAAGCTGTCGTTCCGCCGGCGTGGGATTTTTTCTCATTTCCTTGGCTTTATCCATCAATTTTGGATTGTAGGGTAAAAAGTATTTACCTTGTTTTAAGTCGGTCATTTTGATGGGTGAGTCGGGTGTCATCCCCCCCAGCCCCCCTTTGTAAGGGGGGAGAATTTAGGGAAAATCTTTTGCCAACGAAGAGGAGCTTCTTCAAGTCCCCCTTGCCAAGTCGCCTCAAAGTACCTTATATCATACCCCAGAACGCGATCGCTTTCGGGCGATCGGGAGAAGTTGCCACTGAGGAGATGGCTGAACTGGGAAATCTGTCCGCCGCCGACACGGAGCGATCGCTTCGTAGTCCAAACAGCCGATCGCCTCTTCCGACAGAGCCTTGCAGGGGTGAATGGTGCATTTCAACCGGTAGTCCCCCGTAAAAAACGCGCAGCGACTGCAAGGGATTTGATGCAGTTTTTTCAGGCGATCCAAACCCTCTTTGACGGCGACAATAATCGCCAAAATAAAACCCGTCAAAATCGCCGCGATCGCGATCGGACACAGGGGATGGACGGGCAAGCCGTTCGGGGAAGTCAACGCAGCTTCAGAAATCATCACTTTATCCCAAAAATTGTCAGTTTACGATTTCAAATCCAACAGTCCTTCGCGGCGGTTATAACCCGAATAACGGGATGAATGATTCCAAAAATTGACGATTTCGCCCGCTACAACTTTGGGGTTAAAATAGTGGAAGAAATAGCGCCCGTTCGGACATTGCCAGAGGCGATCGCCCTCCTTGAGCCAGAGCCACCACCCCTGCCAGGAATTCGGATCGATAATCACATCGTTCTCGCCCCGACCGATCATCACCGGAACCGGCACTCCGTCGGGAAAGAAATTGACCCGCCGATACAACGTATGGGGCGATAAAGAATGGTTTAAATCACGATCCAACATCCGAGCCAGTTTTTTCGTCACGGGGGTACATTGATAGCCGAATAAACTGTAAACGGTTTGAACTAAAAGCTGTTCCCGAGAGCAGGGGAGGAGTTGTCGTTGGACGTGATAGTGGGCCTGCCAATCGACGGCGGGATGGATGCCGACGGAAAGCAAAGTCAGCGATCGCACCCGTTCCGGATGTCGGCGAGAATACCACAATCCCAACAATCCGCTCATGCCGTGTCCGATCAAATGCAGGGGGCGATCGAAATGTTTTAAATAGTCGTGCAGCAAAGTCAACGCCTCATGAAAACACATCGGTTCGTCCTGACTGATACAATATTGATAGTGGGCGATCGCGCAGTGCCGGGAAAGGACTCTCAGGCACGGCAGATCCAATTCTTCGAGGGCCGGACTGACATTTAACCAAAGTGCATCGGGGGATGAAGTCATCAATTCTTTCCTGTTTTAAACGACGAGATTTATTTCCGATCAAACGGGTATCAGCTACCGGCAAAGCGCCGCAGCCTCACCCTTGGGAATTTGGGGCTTTTTTAAATCAAATTTAAGAGACGATGTTAATCATAAATTTCGACGGTTTTTTCGGAAGGTCGTGTTCCCCAGAAAAGAGGCGATCGCAGATCGGTGAAGCGGGGAAATATTGCCGGCAATCCTGACAGTGCCAGTACAAACCGTTGCGATCGATATGTTGGAGCAATTTTCCGGAACAACACGGACAATTCATAGGGCCTGTGGAGGAGTAGAGGACATCGGGACAAGGGAAAGATGAGTCGCCCGTCGAGATATCCGATCTCGACCTATTCACATCTCAAAATAATCGGACTTCGATGGGATTCAACGCCTTTTCGACGCGGCGGAAATCAAATTCCGCCCACAAACCACCCGGGCCGCGGCCCAAAATATAATCGAGGCGATGAACCGGGCATTGCCGGCCCGCCAGCCATATTTCACGGTTGGATTGTCGTAGGTTGGCATCGGTGCTACCAGGTCGTACATCTCCACAGCTTATTGCGACTAAAGTTCAATAACTGACTGAATTTATTCAAACATATTTTCAATAAAATAAAATTAAGTTTTGTTACAATCTCGGGTTCCGCCTTTAATTTTTGGGCTTTAACGCCCATCAAAAGGGCATTTCGACGATGTGGGCGGCGGGGGAGCTTCTCACTTAATTGACGCTTAGATGCAATAAGCGGATGGTTGCGATCGCGGATTTGAGTCGGCGATCGATAAGCGAGAGATTCGACCCGACGCACAATTGATATTCATTTTTAATGATTTCGGTGCCGAGGGCGAACTGTTGAAACGTTTGTGGGATCGGCTGCGACGTCCCGTCCCTAGGTCAGCCCGTCAACCCATCACGATCGCTACAGACATTCCCAATCCTCTTCCGAGATGATCGGACTGACAATATCGCCCAACGTCTGACCTTTTCCAGCAATTGAGGGGGGCGGCGCCGTTTGAGGGGCAACTGCGTCTCCTCCAAAACCGTCACGATGATCCGGGCCGATTCGACCTCCGGTTTCTCGCCGAGCCATTTCACCTGGCCATTTTCGTAGATCGCCTCGTAACTTTTGAGCATCGTCCTCCCCCCTAATCGAAAAAGGGGCGATCACGCGATCGCCCCTAATGTTCTTAACCTTTCAGAGAGTGGGCAGAGTCGGACTCGAACCGACATGACCGAAGCCGCCACATTTTGAGTGTGGTGCGTCTACCAATTTCGCCATCCGCCCAAATTGGCAACTTTATCATTATACACCATTTTCTTCCCGTGCAACAAGAAATTGTAATCCGGACTGCCGGCCCAGCGATCGATCTCCCGAGCCCGCAAAACCGGCAGGGGGTGGGTCAGTTGGGACGTCTGCGCCTGTTTGAGCAATTCCCCCAACTCGTCCCGGCTCATCTCGTCGTAGGCCTTCGCCTGCTCCAGGAACGCATCCAAATTCAGTTGCGGTGCCAGGGTGGGGGAACCGCCGGAAAGCTTCATGAGCACCGACATCACCACCCGGGGATCTTGGGTGGCCAGCAATGCGGCGCGATCGCAGGTGAACTCCGCACAGCGCACCCACTCCAAAATCTGGGCTTGCAGGGACTGCACCAACACCGCCCCCACCGTCGAGAGACTTCCGGCGGCCAATACCACCAGATTCGCCAACGTCAGGTAAACCCCGTGTTCGCACTTCAGGTGTCCCAACTCGTGGGCGATCACCGCCTGAATTTCCTCCGGCGTCAGCAAGTCGATCAAAGCAGTATGCAGGACGATAAAGGGCTGTTTCCCCCGCATCGCGAAGGTGTAGGCGTTGGGAACCGGGGACGATCGCACGTAAAGCTGCGGCGGTTCCAAATCGAGGGTTTTGCAGGCATCCAGGAGCAGCTCGTGGAGGTGGGGAAGCTGTCGCTCGCCGACCAAAACGCTCGACGCGATATTTTCCAAATAGAAAAACTGCTCTCCGAGGGAGCCGAGCAACTGCCGGACTATCAAATCCAAACCGGGCACTTGTTTCAAGGCGTTGGTCGCCTGCAAGTCCAGGGGGTGGCGGAATTGATCCGCTTTCAGACCAATCAGAGGAATTTGAGAAAAAGCCATAGCCGTCAAATCAAAAAGTGATGGAAGGAGTCGGGCGGGTTAGCGATACCTGGGGTCAGCCGCGGGAAGCTATCCCGCCCCCATCTTATTATTTGAGCAAAATTGACTCGTCTTTGCAGGCGGGAGTCGGTTCGGTTTCGCCCTGGGGGTCGATGCGCTCGATATTGGCGCCCAACTGTTTGAGCTTCACATCCAAGCGATCGTAACCGCGATCGATGTGTTGCAGGCCCTCGATGGTGCTTTCGCCCTCGGCCGCCAAGGCCGCGATCGCCAGGGCGGCGCCGGCCCGCAGATCCGTCGCCTTCACCGGCGCCCCGGAGAGGAAGGCGACGCCGCGGATCACGGCCGTATTGCCTTTCATGCGGATATCCGCCCCCATGCGGATCAACTCGGCGACGTGGTGCAGGCGGTTCTCGAACACCGTTTCCGTCAGCAGGCTATTGCCCTCGCTCAGGGTCAGCAGGGACATGAACGGCGCCTGCATATCCGTGGGAAAGCCGGGGTAGGGGAGGGTTTCGATGTCGGTCGCCAGACTTTGGGGGCCGGGGATGACGCGGACGGTGTTGTTTTCCTCCGGCACGATTTTTACTCCGGTTTTCCGCAATTTGGCGATCACCGCCGTCAGGTGGTCCGGGATGATGGACGCGACGCTCAACTCCGAGCGGGTGATGGCGGCGGCCAGCAGGAAGGTTCCGGCTTCGATGCGGTCGGGGATGATGGAATAGTCCGCCGAGTGCAGGCGATCGACGCCCGAGATGACCAGCTTTTTCGTCCCGGCACCCTTGATTTTCGCCCCCATCGCCCGACAGAAATTCGCCAGATCGACGACTTCCGGCTCCTGGGCCGCGTTGTCGATGATGGTTTCCCCGTCGGCCAGGGTCGCGGCCATCATCAGGGTTTCCGTGGCCCCGACGCTGGGGTAATCCAAATAAATTTTCGCCCCTTTCAGACGGCGATCGCTGCCGGTGAGGTAGGCGTGGACGATGCCGTGGTCGATGTGGACGTGGGCGCCCATCGCCCGCAACCCCTGAACGTGCAGGTCAACGGGTCGGGCGCCGATCGCGCATCCCCCCGGCAGGGGAACCTTGGCGATACCCAAACGGGCCAGCAAAGGGCCGATCACGAAGAAACTGGCCCGGAGCTGGCTCACCAACTCGTAGGGGGCTTGGGATTGGTTGATATCGCGGGCGTTGATCGCGATCGCATCGCCGTCCCGTTCCAGCTTCACCCCCAAGGCGGATAGAACCTGACCCATCCGGGCCACATCCACCAGGGACGGAACGTTGCGAATGCGACACTCTTCCGGACACAACAATGCCCCGGCCATCACGACCAAAGCGGCATTCTTGGCGCCGCCGACCGTGACCTGGCCTTGAAGTGAGGAACGGCCCACAACCTTGAGGATGGGCTGATTGCCATCGGATGCGGCAGAAGAATTGGACGAGCCGAGCGTGAGTGTAATGGGTCTACCCTCCACAATTGAGTTTACATTCGTTAATTTTTTTGTTCTGATTCTACCGGAAAGAATCCAGATGTCTAGGGGGACGGGGGTTAGATGCCGGAAACGCGGGGATGGAAATGCCGGGGGGGTCGCGATCGCAACCCTTTCCAGGGAATCGGTCATTTCACTCGGACCGGCCGCACTCCCCCCCCCTTTTTCAATTCCCCCCTAAAATCTAAGCATTAAAGACAGTCAAAGGTGAGGTTGAGATGGAAATCGGTGTCCCCAAAGAAGTCAAAGATCAGGAATTTCGGGTGGGATTGAGTCCGAGTAGCGTCCGAGTCTGCTGCGAAAAAGGCCATCAAGTGTTCGTGGAAACGGGGGCGGGTGCCGGCGCCGGATTCTCCGACGAGGATTACCTGCAAGCCGGAGCTAAAATTGTACCCGATGCCCGGGAGGTTTGGAGCCGCGAGTTGGTGGTGAAAGTCAAAGAACCCCTCCCTTCGGAATATCCCCTGATTCAAAAAGGGCAACTGTTATTTACTTACTTGCATCTAGCCGCGGATCGGGAGCTGACCGAACATCTCATCAACAGTGGCGTCAATGCGATCGCCTATGAAACGGTGGAACTGCCCGACGGACGGCTTCCCCTACTCACCCCCATGAGCATCATCGCCGGACGCCTGTCGATCCAGTTCGGCGCCCGGTTCCTGGAACGGCAACAGGGGGGGCGGGGAGTCCTCCTCGGCGGCGTCCCCGGCGTCCGCCCCGGCCAGGTGGCGATTTTGGGCGGCGGCGTCGTCGGCACGGAAGCGGCCCGCATCGCCATCGGCATGGGGGCGAAAGTGCAAATTGTCGAGATCAACGTGGACCGGCTCTCTTATTTGGAAACCCTGTTCGGATCGCGGGTCGAACTCCTCTACAGCAGTTCCGCCCAAATTGAACGGGTCGTCCCGGAAGCGGATCTGTTGGTCGGCGCCGTCCTGGTGCCGGGGAAACGGGCGCCCGTCTTGGTGTCCCGCGAATTGGTGGCCAAAATGCGCCCCCGCTCCGTACTCATCGATGTCGCCGTCGATCAGGGGGGTTGCATCGAAACCCTGCGCCCCACCTCCCACACCAACCCCACCTACGTCGAGGAGGGGGTCGTCCATTACGGCGTCCCGAATATGCCCGGAGCCGTCCCCTGGACGGGAACCCACGCCTTGAATAATAGCACCCTCCCCTATGTCCTGAAACTCGCCGATCGCGGCATCCGCGCCCTGGCTGAAAGCCCCCCCCTGGCCAAAGGCCTCAACGTCGAAAATCACCAACTCGTCCACCCCGCCGTCCGGGAAGTTTTTCCGGATTTGTAGGAGTATTGCGGGGTTGAGAATTGGGGACTTAACCGGTCGGGGTTGCCCCTGGATTTGGGAATGGCGTATTTTATGGCTGCAAGGACTTGGAGATACTGCATTGTTTGTTCTCGACGATCGCCAGACCTTCCTTGAGTGCCGTCAAGCGATCGCCCATCCAATAATTCCCCGGAATCAACCCGGCAATCCCCATCTTTTCCAAACGACTTTTCACCTTTCCAGTTGCCCCGACGACGATCACATTCCGTTCCGCATCGAGGGCTTCTTTGATGGCACTTTCGATCGCCAAAGAAGAAGTCACCCCCAGAACCGGCACTTCACTCAAATCGACGATCAGCACGTCATAGCTATTGATCGCCTGATGTTCTCTGGAAATCGCTTTCGCCACCCCAAAAATCATCGGACCACTCAAATGGAACAGCAACACCCGGCCGTTGGCCGCGTCCAAAATTTTCTTTTCATTCTCGTCGAGAACGATTTGATCGTCCGCATCCGTAATCGCCTTGACGGACTGAGATTGCAACTCATCCAGCCGTTCGATGGTCAAGATATTGGCGATAAATACACCCACCGCCACGGCCACCATCAAATCCACAAATACCGTTAGTAAGACCACGCCATAAACAATGCCCGCTGCCTTCCACGAAATTTTGTGAACCCGCTTTAAAAATCCCCAGTCAATAATATTGATCCCCACCTGTAAAACAATTGCCGCCAAAACCGATAGCGGAATGCCCGCAGTCAAAGGTGCCGCCCACAACACCACGATTAATAACACTAAAGCCCGACTGATTCCCGCCAAAGCCGTGCGTCCTCCGGCGTAAATACTCACCACCGTTGCCGTAGTCGCGCCCGAACCCGCAATGCCACCACATAACCCGGTAATTAAATTCGCCACCCCCTGACCGATCAATTCTTTGTTGGAGTTGTGTTCGTGTCGGGTGAGACTGTCCGAGACCAGACAAGTTAACAGACAGTCGATGGAACCCACCATCGCTAAAATCATGGCATTCACGAACATTAACCGCAAATCTTGTTGGGTAAATGTGGGTATTTGCAGTTGGGGAAGTCCGGGTTTGATTTCTCCGATGGTCGCAATCGTCCGAATGTCAACCCCACTGAAAATAACCAATGAAATGATCGTACCGATGACCAAAGCCACCAGTTGAGGGGGAACCACTTTTTTCAGGTTAGCCGGATAAAAGAATAGAATGGCGAGGGTCATTATTCCCAGGAGCATTTCCCAAGGATTGATATTGGCGATTAAATTGGGAAAATTCTTAATCACACCAATTACACCCCCCGCCGGGGTTTCTTGGCCCAGGAATGGGGCGATTTGTATGAAAATAAGAATCACGCCAATTCCGGTCATAAACCCGGAAATGACGTTGTAAGGAAGCATCGTAATATACTTCCCCAATTTCAAAACCCCGAATAACATTTGAAACACTCCCGCCAGCATGATCACGGTAAAAGCCATCGCCAAACCTTTTTCGGGATTGTTGGCGACTAATTCGGCAATGACTGCCGTGACAATTACCGTCATCGGGCCGGTGGGCTCGGAGATGAGGCTGGGAGTTCCGCCAAATAAGGAAGCGAAAAATCCAATTAATATCGCCCCCCATAAACCTGCAGAAGCCCCGGCACCGGAAGCGATTCCGAAAGCCAGTGCCATGGGTAAGGCGACCACGGCGGCGGTTAATCCACCAAAAATATCTCCTTTGAGATTGCGAAAATGTATGGTATTGGTAATCTGCATTAACTGCTCTCCTGAATTAGGTGATGACTCGGGAAAGGGGAGGAATAACTCGGGTCAATTGAGGTCAGATATAAATAATGACTGATTTTCGGATGTCCCAACTCACTGGGCTACTGCTTATAACCGGCTTGATTTCGGTCAATCAAGTCGCCGCCCAGAAATCGGGGGAGCTCCGTTCTTTAAATGGGTCGATTATCGACAGTGCCATCGCACCAGTGACGCTCAAAATTGTGCCAGGTCTTCCCCCGAAAACCGGTCATTACGGCTATAATAAATGAAGCGTAGAGTCCCATTTTCGGGACGACTCCGGCAATGATTGAAAATACGATCGCCTCTGGAATTAATGTACGTCCGACGACAGCCCCCGCCAGCCCGTCTGCGGTTCCCTTCGAGAACCCGCCCTGTCTCAACCTTCTGTTGTTCAATTTTCCTCTCAGAGCAACAGGGAGATTATACCCGATGGCGGAGTCCTTTGATGAGTGGGAAGGGGCGATCGCGGCTCCGGGAGTTGGGGGAGAAAAGAAATAGAAAATAACCAATAGTTATCATTTATTGATTGATAATTTCCAATGGTCGAGGATCAATTTTTCCCCATATTGCGTTTCAGTTCCTCCAATTCCTCGTCCATCTCCCACTGGCGGAACTGCTGTTCCAGGGGATCGGCCGCGGCGCCGAAACTGGCGTGGCCGGTCCCTTGGTTCCAGGCTTGGGTTTCCCAGGGTTGCCCGGTCTGAGCCTGTTGCGATCGCGCCGCTTGGACTTCCTGATATCGGGCTTTCACTTCTTTGCGCCGTTCCTGAATCTGGCGATATAATTCTTTCGACTGCTCGATCCGGCTTTTGACGCCCTGCATCTGTCCCCAGGCTTGGTTCCCCTGTCGCAGTAATGCGGCTTCCCGTTCCTGGGCGCCTTGGGCCAGGTCGGGGCGGTTGGCAGCCTGGGCTTTTCCAACCCATTTGTGCCACTTTTGGATATCTTGGGCGATCGTCAGAATATCTTCCTCCAATTTTTTTTCCTGGCGTTGCAGATCCGCGATCAATCGCAGGGTGTCTTCTTCCTGTTCCCGCAACTGCTCTTCGAGGGCTTGCAGTTCCAGGTGGGGATGTTCCCGCAGAAATTCCTCCAGGCGGGTTTCCAGAAAGCGGCTGAAATCTTCAAATATGCCCATGAGATTTGAGAATGGTGACTTGATCTATTTTACTGCTCAGTGAGAAGGGCAAGGGATATTCTCTGAGAAGGGTAAGCATATTCTCTCCGAAAGGCAAGCGCAGAGGCTTGCCTCTACGGTCATTTGATGATTAATTGATTGTGAATGGGGTTTCATGGGCAAGCGCAGA
>NZ_JAYFER010000469.1:0-15790 GCF_055795065.1 Lyngbya sp. CCY1209 | reverse complement strand
GGAGAATGATCCCCCCCAGCCCCCCTTGATAAGGGGGGAGAATGATCCCCCCCAGCCCCCCTTGATAAGGGGGGAGATAGAGACAGATTTTTATCGTGAAATAAAGTGAACCCAGAAGTCTCCGTCTGGCATACAAACGCGGCGGATTAAAGAATAAGAATAGGTCAAATAAGCGCCGCTCAAATCGGTGCGGTAGCCGCCGGAAAACCACTCCCCATAAGGATCGTGCACGATCAGACCCTTTTGATTGTAACCCACCACGGGCATGATGTGACCGAAGGAAGTAAAGTAACCGTGGATCACCGTCGGTTTGCCTTCGTTGAGCCAAGCTTTGATATCGTCGATGCTGCCGTTGGCGGTGAAGTAATCCTGACAGCCGTAGTCGCGGACGATCTGAGCTAGATCCTGGGGACTGTGGCGACTGTAGCCGCGATCTAAGGCGTATTGGTACAACTCATCCTCGAATTGTCCGTAACTCTTCCGGCGGGAGGCGCCGTAGTAACTCAGGCACATCGCCATCGAGGTGACGTTGCAGGCTCCCGTGGGATTGTACCAGTTATCCACCTGGGAAAAATAGGGGAAGCCGGACAACTTGAATTCCTCTGGAATATCAGGGGGATAAACTAAGTTTTTTCCCTGGTAAATCTCGCCGTGTTTTTCGTAAATATACCAGACCGATCGCTCTTCAAATGTCTCGCTTCTCAGAGCAACCCGGATGTGATTTCGCACGGGTTCAAAGGCCAGAAGCTTAAATTCCCTGACCGCCCGAACCCCGTATTTTTCGGACTCGTCAAGTTCGCTGGAAGAGACGGGACGCTGCTTTAAAATCGTGTCCTTTGTCACCCGCAGGATCGGGGTGTCGCCGGGGATATCTTCGGGCTTCGTTTCGATCAGTTTCTCGGCCGTCACCGCGCCCAAAAAACCCGACTCGTTGCAGTCGAGCAATACTTGAAACCGATGCAGAGCCGCCGTGGATTTCGGCCCGAATTTTCCATCGACCGGGGGATCGAGCAGATCGAAACTGACCAACAGGGTTTGAATCTGGCGGGTCAATTCTTCATCTTCCGCGATCGCTCTGACATCATACCGTTCCTTGGTTTTCAATATATCCTGTAGCTTCATCTTGGGTCTTCTATAGTGGGATATTGAATCGAGGGCTCTCGACGGCATCTGATCTGCAAGTTTTGGACTGTTCGGGAAAGGAACGCCGTTCGATTCCATCACCTACATCGGCCCGTCTGCCCCTTCAGGACTGATCGGATAATTAAAGCATAATCTGTAACGTCTGACGAGGGGATCGCACCCCCCAGCTTTCGATCGCGTCTCGATCGCCGTCACAGTTCCAGCCATTCTCATCCGTTGAATCCCACCGAATACCCCTCCCCAAACCCGGGGAAGGGCAACCGTTATCCCATCAATTTCGATCCCCGTTTTAGAACTGATAAGAATTGAAAACTCGGATGTCGCCATTGTTTTGAAATCCCAGGACTTCAAAGGATTCTCGGCGATCGCCCACTTCCATGCCGGGAGTCCCGATGGGCATTCCGGGCACCGCGATTCCCGCCAGGTCGGGTTTCTGGGCGACCAACTTCCGCACATCTTCCGCCGGGACGTGCCCCTCGACCAGATAACCGCCAATTTCGGCCGCGTGGCAGGATCTCAGTTGCCCCGGCAGATTGTGTTGTTGCCGGACCGCCTGAATTTCGGCTTCGGGTTTGACAATATCTGTCACCTGAAAGTTATTTTCCTTCATGTGTTCGACCCACCCTTCACAACAGCCGCAGGTGGGCGTCCGGTAGACGGTGATCTGGGCAACTTCGGCGGCAATTGCTGACGCCTCAGGGCCGGGTTGTATCGCTTTACCGACGGTTTGCTGGGGTGCGAAATGATTGGCGATTCCATATCCGCCCCCGACAATTCCGGTGGCGATCGCCCCGGCAAATAAAACCGTTTTCCAGTTCAAAAATTGAGATTGAAACATGATCCAAATTTAATTCCAATGACTGATTGACATTTGATAATCGAAACACTCGGAGCGTCAAGCTCGGATCTCCAAATTTCCCATCATCCCCAAATCCTCGTGGTCGAGAATGTGACAATGGTACACCGTTTTGCCCGCAAAATCTCGAAACGCCATCCGAATTTTTGCCGTCTCCCCCGGCTTGACCGAAACCACATCTTTCCAAGCCCGAAACGGTTCCGGCTTGCCATTTCGACTCACCACTTGAAAGGCGTTTCCGTGGACGTGAAAGGGATGATCCATCATTCCCGTATTGATGATTTCCCAATCTTCAACGGTATCGAGCTGTACCTGAGTATCAATCCGTCCGGGTTCATAGGATTGACCGTTAAATAAAAATGCCATTCCCTGCCCCCTAATCATACCGTGATTCATCTGAAAACGGCGAACCTGTTGGGGTTCTGGCAAGGGTTGAATGGGAATGAGTTGTGCGGGCAAAGGCATCGAACTTTTGGCATCATAACTCACGGTGGCGAGAACTTGAGGAGCATCATTGGCGGGAGCGTTTCCCATCATACCACCCCCCATCATACCCATGCCAACCCGCTGATAGGGCAAGTTTAGCAAACGGTAACGGCCGGGTTCTTGATCGCCCCGAATTAACACTTCCGCCCGTTCTCCGGGTGCCAGCAACAGTTCTGGCAATTCCACGGGTTCGGCTAAAGAACCGCCATCGGTTGCAATCAGATGAAACGGATGATTTTCCAAGGATAACCGATAAAACCTCGACGGAGAAGCGTTGAGAATTCGCAGCCGCAAAAGTTGATCCGGCGGAATCAAAAAGTCGGGGGTATTTTTGCCGTTGACGGTCATTAAATCTCCTTCCCGTCCGGTCATAATTGAAAGGCTTTGTTCTGGGAGTAACTTTCCCTGCTGATCCAGGGCAAAATCTTGCAGGACGAGAAACTGTTCAGACGCGGCTTTAATTTCAGGGATTTCATCCAGTTCTCCGCGAACCACAAATAACCCCGCCAAACCGCCGAATAATTGTTCGGCAACCCGGCCGTGTAGGTGGGGGTGATACCAAAACAGTCCGGCGGGATGGTCGGAATTTAAGGTAAATTCGTAGGTCAAGTTTTCCCCGGGGGGGATGTGTAAAAAGACATTATCTGCATTGCCGGTAATGGGAATGTGGAGTCCGTGATAGTGGATGTTGGTGGGTTGGGGGAGGCGGTTGCTAAAATGAATCCGAACCGTATCTCCAGGCCGCACTTCCAAACGCGGGCCGGGAATTTGTCCGTTGTAGGTCATCAATTGAGCCGATCGCCCTCCCACATTGACAGAATGGTAACGGGCGTCTAGATTGAATTCTAGTAACCCTCCGGAACTCCGATACAGTGGAGTCGAGGCGATCGCGGATTTTGCATCCGTAGAGTCGCGACTCGAACGGAATAGGCCGTGGGCCGCCAGTGCCGTTCCGAGACTCGCGACTCCCAAAGCCAGAAATTTTCGGCGATCGAGTTTGACCATCGTTTTTTCGCAGTGTTGGCAGTGATACATCGAGTTTAGACTCTCCATTTAACTGGAGGGTCAAGGTTTTTCTCAAAGATCGCGATCGCACTTCCGAGTTTCCCCAAATGCTTTGAGAGCAGAAGGTCTGAGGTCGATGACCGATTCGGGTCGTTTCCGCCGTCCGAGACAGTCGATAACCGGGACGATCAAACCCCTCGAAAAATTCTCCGGAACCCTGGCGATCGCAACTCAAATTTTTTTTCTGATTCGAGAGTCATTTGGCGCACAAACTGTGATAAGATACTCTCAGAAGTTCGATAAAAACCTGGAGACTCAACTATGGCTGATGCCATCACTTTTGAACTCGGAAACCTAGCCGATCGCGCGGTTTATGTGGGGTTTGCGGGGGAAGGTGCGATCGACATCTACACCTTCAACCACCCCGCCGCGGGACGCTTGAATTGTTCCCTGGAGGGGTTCGGCGCCGGGTTGGAAGTCCGGTTGAAAAATAAAGACGGCCGCACCCTCGATCGCCGGACGGTGAGCGGCAACCAGTCGGAAGCGATCGGCTTCGATATTCCCGCCGGATTTTACGCCCTCGAAATCGTCTCGACGGAGGGCAGTACGACCTATCAATTGACGGTCGAACAGGATAAAAATAATATCGCAAAACAAAATAGAGAGCCGCGGCAAAAATCCAAATTTGACAATCAGCGGCAGTCGGAAAAATCGCCCCGGAAATTTTCCCAGCCCAGATTTCAATTTGCGCCCTCCAGATCCCGGGAGTGCGATCGCAAACTGAACGATATTTTATGGGGTAAGAAACAGCAAATTTTGGGCTTCTGTTCCCCCCATTCACCCTCAAACTGTCCGCCTCCGATACAAAGTCGCGAACTCATTTCTCCCCAGCCAAGGGGACATCCCGATTAAACCCCCTTGAATCCCACGCTCCGATCCGGATTTTCGGCTGATTGTGCCGGAATTGCCGCCACAGAATCGCCCGGTTTGACGCGGTGCGGTTGCGGTGTCGGCGGTTGAGAAATGCCAATTTGGTTGAGGATAATTCCGACAAGAATAATGACACCGCCGATATATTGGGTGGCGGTGGGAGCCTCTCCCAAAATTAAATAAGCCGCCAAAACTCCGGCGACGGGCGAGAAAGAATTGGCCAGAGAAACCTCCGAGGCATCCGTTCGCTTGAGTCCCATAAACCAGCAAAACTGACCAAAAACGACGATAACCGCACTGTAAATGAACATCCACTGCCAGACCACGGGGGCAAAAACATCGGTAAAATGCTGTAAGCCGAACAAGTTAATAACCAATACAAAAAAGATCAGCGTCCCCAGGGCGTTTCGGTAGATGCTGAAAAATCCCAGGGAAACATTGCCGAGGCTAATTTTGCTGACGATCGTTCCCAGAGCCCCGGCGATCGCCCCCACCAGGGTCATCAATTCCCCAATTCCCACCTGAAATCCGCCCATTGGCATCATTTCCGATCCGGTGGTTTGGGGAATCAGAACAATAGCCGCGACGCCCAAAAACGAAACGATCGCCCCGGCAACCACCCAGCGGTTGACCCGTTCGTGCAGCAGCCAAACGGAAAGCGCTAAAGTCAGGGGGGGTTCGATGCGTCCAATCAGGATCACATTGTTGACCATCGTCCGTTCTAACGCCCCAAAAAAGAGGGCGGGGGCAAGGGCGCCCGAAAAGAAGGCGACGGCCGTCAAACCCAACCAATCTTTTCCGGAAAATTGCCGGATCGCCTGTAAATTTAATTCTCGACGATTCAGGAGCGTCAAAATAATCAACGCCCAAATATTGCCCACGAACAAAACATTACAAAATGAGACCGGATTTCGACCGTCAATTAAATGTTGCGCCCCCAGTTCCGTGAGTTGGCGCGTCACCGAGCTAGAAGCGGCAAAAATGAGAACTGCGAGGAGTAAATAACCCCGTCCGGGAATCGAATTGATAACTTTCATATCGCCGTCCTAAATTGTGATGAATCGGAATCAGAATGCGTACCGTTTTTAGGGGTTTTAAACTGTAGGGGCAGTGCCTCTGTGCCTGCCTCTCTCCAGGAAGCGTTGCCTCCGCGCCTGCCCGGTGCCTCCGTACCCGTCGATAATTGTGAGGATAACAGATCGTGAAATCCGACGATTTTGATTTAAAAGCGATCGCCCAATTTGCCCGATGTGCCCTGGGCTGCATTCACCGGGAATATCCCCGAGTCCATCCCTATCAGTTGGAAAAGGAGGCGGATCTGATGTCTCCCCGGCAACTGAACCCGGCATTTTACGGGTGCTTGGATTGGCATTCCGCCGTCCACAGCCATTGGATGCTGGTGCGCTTGCTGCGGTGGTTTCCCGATGCCCCCTTCGCGGATGAGGCGCGGGAGGCGATCGCGCAAAACCTGACCCCAGAGGCGATCGCGGTAGAGGTTAATTATCTCAAAGATCGTCCCCGGTTTGAATGTCCCTACGGTTTGGCTTGGCTGCTGCAATTGCGGGCGGAATGCGCCGAGTGGGACGATCCTTTGGGACGGCAATGGGCGGAGATTTTGCACCCTTTAGAAATTGTCGCCGTCAATAACTTGCGACAGTGGTTGTTGGATTTAGAATATCCTAACCGAAGCGGCTTCCACATTCAAACAGCCTTCGCCCTGGGTTTGATGTGGGATTGGGCGATTTCTACTCAAAATTCGGATTTTTCCGCTTTGATCAAAACCCGTGCAAAAGGTTTTTATGAAAGCGATCGCGACTATCCTTTACACCTCGAACCCCTCGGCTGCGACTTCCTCTCCCCGACGTTGGCGGAAGCGGATCTGATGCGGCGGTTTTTAACAGCAGAAGAATTCGCCATTTGGCTGCGAGATTTTCTTCCCTATCTCCCCGAAATACCCGATGATATCGACTGGCTGCATCCGGTGATTCCCAGCAATCCCACGGACTATCAAGAAGCCCACTTCGACGGCCTCAACCTCAGCCGCGCCTGGATGTTGGAGGGAATTGTCGCCGGACTTCCCCCGGACGATCCGCGCATTTTGAACCTCAGAGAAGTGGCGATCGTCCACCGTCGGGTTGGGTTGGAACCGGTGTCTTTGTGCGATTATGCGGGCAGTCATTGGGTGGGGAGTTTTGCGGTGTATTTGTTGACGGGACGGGGACTGGGGATGAAACCACAGAGGCACAGAGGACACGGAGAGGAAGGCGATCGCGATTAATTGATGATGAACCCGCGTACTTCACTGACTCGAAAATTGCTATCATTCACCCCATCAACCGAGATCGCGATCGCCCGCCAATTCCCCGGCGATATAGGTGGCATCGACGGCGCGATCGCACCCCAGAATCATCAGGGAAAAAAGAACGTCTGCGAGTTCTTCCGGCGACTCAATTTCGTCTCGGGGATTGCGGAATTTCATCCCGGGGGTCGATCGCCAATCTAACACCACAAAATCTGCCTCTTTCCCGATATCGAAATTTCCGATATAATGGTCGAGATGCAGAGCTTTTGCCGCCCCTAATGTTGCCAAATAAAATGCCTGCCAGGGGGAGAGGTTTTGCCCCCGCAGTTGGGCGACTTGATAGGCGGTTCCCATCGTTTTCAACATCGAAAAGCTGGTTCCGCCCCCCACGTCCGTCGCCAAACCCACGGGGATGGGATTCGAGGTCGATTTGGCTTTTTCAAGGTTGAAGAGTCCGCTGCCGATAAATAAATTGGAAGTCGGACAGAAGGCGATCGCTGCCCCCGATTCAGAGAGGCGGCGAAATTCCGAATCGTTCAGGTGGATGCAGTGGGCAAAAATGGAGCGATCGCCCGCCAGTCCAAATTTTTCGTAAACTTCCAGATAATCCCGACTCTCGGGAAACAGGCGAGAAACTGTTTTTAATTCCTCGCAATTTTCGGATAGGTGGGTGTGAACGTAAGCGTCGGTATATTCCCGTTTTAACTGTCCCGCAACTTCCAATTGTTCGGGGGTCGAAGTGATGGCGAAACGAGGAGTAATGGCATAGTTTAATCGGTCTATATTATGCCAGGTTTCAATTAATTTTTTATTGCGATCGTAGGCGAGTTGAGGCGTGTCGAGCAGTTCCTCGGGGGCGTTGCGATCCATCATCATCAAACCCGCGATCGCCCGCATATTTCGACGCTGTGCCTCTTCAAAAAAAACAGTCGCGGACTCCGGAAAAATCGTCGTCATCACCACCGCCGTCGTCGTGCCATTCCGCAACAATTCGTCCAGGAAAAAGGAGGCGACCCGGCGGGCGTGGTCGGGATCTCGAAACTGTTGTTCGGCGGGAAACGCATAGCGATCGAGCCATTCCAAAAGTTGTTCGCCGTAGGACGCGATAATCTCCGTTTGCGGATAGTGAATGTGGGTGTCGATAAACCCCGGTAAAATCAATCGATGGGGATGAGAAATAATCGGAATGTCGGGATAGTGCGATCGCAGCCTTTGATAGGAACCGAAAGCCTCGATTTTCCCCTCAGAAACGACCAGCAAGCCATCCTCGAAGAACCGATAACTTGGGGATGCTGCGACCCGAAACGGATCGTCAATAAAATCGAGGAAAGCGCTGCGAATACCGTACATATCGCTATCAGCCATCAGTGATCAGCAATCAGCCCCAGGTGAAAATCTCACGATGAGGAGATCTGGGGATTTGGCAATCTCCCAAGAAATGATTGGCAAAATTAGACCCGCTCAAAGCCCCCAGAATTGGGGGTTTGGGGGCGAGATTCTTCGGCCGAGATCACAACTCGTGAAAATCGTAAATGACGATACCCGATTCCGGGTGATTACTCATCGTGACGTAACCGCTGCGGAACATATCGTTGAGGGCTTCTTCCACCTCCGCAAAATTCGCCCCCGTCGCCATGACGCCCTGAGTCACGGTGAGTTTTCCGCCCCGGGACGCCGCCGCCTTGAGCAATTTCATCCGCAAGCTTTCCCGCACCTCCTGAGCCGTCACGTTCAACGTCACCGGGTTGGGGTGGGGGAGGGGCGTGCCGTCGGGGGCGACGCCCAATTTCTGGCGGGCTTTCGTATTGTATTCTTCCACCATGCCCGGAATTAGGAACACGTCCACGAACTGTCCCACCCGGAACAGTCCCAGGGTACACAGCCAAATCACGCCCGTGACAATTTTGCCATTGTACAGGCGGTGCAGCCCGCTGATGGGAGAAATTAAACCGATCGCCCACAACACGTAACTGGTGCTGACTTTCTTCATCAATAACCTCCGAGCGCTCACCCACAATCGGTTTGCGATACCTGTGACTACCCGATCCAGAGTCGTCTTTCCCCATGATCGCACAAGTGAATCGGTTCTCGGTGCGATCGCATTGTGTAGCAAATCTTAACGGAATCCGTTGTCCGGGTCGCCCCATCGGTTGGTAGACTGGTGAGCGTGGTCAATCAATGCGATCGCACGACGGGTTCATTAGCGTCAGCCAGCGGGCGGTGCAGGGCGACAAGCCCGAATCCCCCCCGAATACCCTAAAATCACTCGCGATAATAAAACGACATCGAGCATTATGGTAGATTCCCTGAAAAAACCCACATTTGAGGAGATGCGCCCCGGGGTGAAGGTTCCCGCTAAGGAAACCATCCTCACGCCCCGGTTCTACACGACGGATTTCGACGAGATGGCCGCAATGAACCTCTGTGCAAATGAAGAGGAGCTCAGGGCGATCATCGAAGAATTCCGCACCGACTACAACCGCCACCACTTCGTCCGGGACGAGGAATTCGAGCAGTCCTGGGATCACATCGACGGCGAAACCCGGCAGTTGTTCGTTGAGTTTTTGGAGCGTTCCTGCACAGCCGAATTTTCCGGCTTCCTCCTCTACAAGGAACTGAGCCGCCGTCTCAAGGACAAAAACCCTTTGTTGGCTGAAGGGTTCCAGTTGATGTCCCGGGATGAGGCCCGCCACGCCGGATTCCTCAACAAGGCGATGTCCGATTTCGGCCTGTCCTTGGATTTGGGCTTCCTGACGAAGAGCCGCAGCTATACCTTCTTCAAGCCCAAGTTTATCTTCTACGCCACCTATCTGTCCGAGAAGATCGGTTACTGGCGTTATATCACCATCTACCGCCATTTGGAGGCACACCCCGAAGATCGGATTTATCCCATCTTCCGCTTCTTTGAAAACTGGTGCCAGGATGAGAACCGCCACGGCGACTTTTTCGATGCGGTGCTCAAGTCCCAGCCCGAATTGTTAAATAACTGGAAAGCGCGGCTCTGGTGCCGGTTCTTCCTGCTGTCCGTGTTCGCGACGATGTACCTCAATGACATCCAGCGAGCCGGATTCTACGCCTCCCTCGGTTTGGATGCCCGGGAGTATGACAAAGAAGTGATCGAGAAAACCAACGAGACGGCGGGGCGGGTTTTCCCAATCGTCCTCGACGTCAACAAACCGGAATTCTACGATCGCCTCGAACGTTGCGTCAAAACCAACGAAAAACTGACCGCGATCGTCAATTCCAACGCGCCCAAGTTCGTCCAGTTCTTCCAAAAACTGCCCCACTACGCCGCCAACGGCTGGCAGTTCGTGAAGCTGTATTTGATGAAACCCATCAACGTCGAAGCCATGCAGGGCGTGGTTCGCTAATCACGATCCCCAATCGGGATCAACTCCTCCGCTAAGATGAAAATATTGGGGTTCTGCTGCGGCAGAACCTCTTTTTTAATTGATAATTGATAATTGATAATGATGGTAATTGAAATGCGATCGGTTGAATGTCCGAATTGCTGGGGAATCGTTGGGCTCGGGCGCAAGCCAGGGGCGCCTACAATGAGCGAAAATCATCGGTCGATGATTGGGCTTGATATAATTTTTCCTATTCCCTATTCCCTATTCCCTATTCCCTACTATTCTTCCTCGTCAAATACGGGGGGCCACAGTTCGGGAATGGCAATTTCCCAACCCGGGAAGAGTTCGGGAATGCTCAAAACGTCGTCATTCGTCAATTGGACGGGTTCTGTGGCGGGGCGATAGAGGGTGACGGTTTCCTCGTCGGGGTCGATCAGGATTCCGACTGTTGCTCCCAATTCGATATATTTTTCGAGCTTTTTTTGTAGGGGTGGAATACGGTCGCTTTGGGATTTTATTTCCACTGCTAAATCGGGAACCATTTCGGCGAAGTAGCGGACACTTCGTCGCAGGCGATCGGCTTTCACAAAGGAGACATCGGGGGCTTTCAGGTTGCGATCGGGCAAGATGAAACCGCCGGCGGAGTCGAAAATCCGGCCCAGACGGCGGGGATAAACCCAGTTTCCGAGTAAGCGACTAAACAGAATGCCGATTTCGCTCGATACGATATCTGAGGGACCCATAACTGAGATTTTTCCACCTTCCAATTCTAATTGATAATCCAAACCGGCTTCGTTGAAGACCGTTTGCACGATTTCAAAGTCTTTGATGGTCACGTCGGACATGATGCCGTTCTCCTGTTGACTGTCGGTGGGCGGGTATCGGAGCATTGGGTCGATCGTCGGGGTGGCGATCGCATCTATTTTTCCTCAAATTTTATCACGGCAAAATGATAAAAAAGGGCGGTGGTGACTGCCGGAGCCTTGCGGACGGGGGGCGACGGGCGATCGCCCCACCACCTTTTTTTCCATACTTCCCCAACTTTGAGATACAACAGATCTTAACTGAACCACTCCGGCGATTTCTTCAATGAGGTCAGCAAATGAATCAGCAATGGATGTCTCGGCTTCAGGACTTCGGGCCGTTCCGGGTGATACTCAACCACCTCAAAAATGCCAATGCTTTCCCGGAATCCGAGGAAAAGCTGACCCATCTTTCCTACGAAAGTTGGCAGCGTCAGTTTCTCGGTGCCAGATTGACCCTGGCGTTTGAATTGGCGTTATTTTCCTACTTCGTCCGCATCGCCATCAACCTGTTTCATCTCCTGCATGGCAATCCCTTCATTCACAAAGAAATACTCATTCAAACGGTCGGAGCTTTCAACCTGATTTTGGGTATGGTTCTGTTGCGAACCCGCGGCGGACGAAACCATCTTGGTTGGCTATTCTTGGGGTTTGCTTGGGCGTTGGAAATGAACGAACAAATCATCGAGACCCTGGGGGGAGTGTTCGAGTCTCCGCTGGGCGATCGCGTCCGTCCCGAGCTGCTGGGATGGGCGTTCACCTTCTTTTTTCAAGCGACAATTATCCCCGTCCGCTGGCCCCTGCATCTAGCCTCCCAAATGATGATTTTGGGCTACTATTTCGCCATCAACACCGCCCTCGGATTCGATACCCTCCCCCAAGGGAATAGTGCGACGGGCTATCTATTTTTGACCATGTTTTGGGTCTGCCTGATCTGCGATTTGTCCGTTTACCTCTACGAACGCCTGCAGCGGGCGGAATTTAAATCCCGTCAAAAACTGGAGATTGCTTACCGGGAATTGGAAATGACAGAATACAAATTTCGCAGCATCTTTGAAAATGCCGTCGAAGGGTTATTTCAATCTACCCCGGACGGCCGTTTTATCAGCGTCAACGCATCCCTGGCTCGTCTGTACGGCTACCGATCGCCCGAAGAAATGATCGCCTGCGTCACCGACATTCGCCATCTCTACGTCAATCCCAGACAGCGAGATCTGTTCTTAGAACGGATACAAGAACAAGACGCCATCATGGGATTTGAATCCCAAGTTTATCGCGCCGACGGCAGCAAAACTTGGATCTCAGAAAATGCGCGGGTGGTGCGGGACGTGCGGGGAAATGTGGTCGCCTACGAAGGCAACGTCGCCGATATAACCGAACGAAAACAGGCGGAAACCGAAATCCGCAAAGCCCTGGAAACGGAAAAAGAATTGAACCAACTCAAATCGCGATTTGTTTCCATGATTTCCCACGAATTTCGCACCCCACTGACCACGATTTTAGCCGCGTCAGAAGCCCTCGAATGTTACGGCGATCGCTGGGATGAGGAGAAAAAAAAGCTCTATTTAAAACGCATTCAAAATACCGTCCATCAGATGAGTTATTTGCTGGGCGAGATTCTGATTCTCGCCCGTTCCGAAGCCCAGAAACTCCCCTTCAATCCCGCACCCATCGATCTGGAGGGATTTTTCCGCGACTTGGTTGAAGAAATGCAACTGAACCTGCAAGCCAATCAAACTTTGGAATTCCACGTCCGCCGTCCCAATGAACAGAGCCGCGATCGCCCCCCCCGCATGGACGAACAACTGCTGCGGCATATCTTCAGCAACCTCCTTTCCAATGCGATTAAATATTCACCCCGGGGCGGTAAGATAGAATTGACATTGACCACCGATCGCGATCGGGCGATCTGTACCGTCGAGGATGAGGGAATTGGCATTCCCCCGGAAGATCGGAAGCACCTCTTCGAGTCCTTTCATCGCGCCAAAAATGTGGGTACGGTTCCGGGGACGGGTTTAGGCCTGACCATCGTGCAGCGATCGGTCGAACTGCAACGGGGAACGATTACAGTCGAAACTGAATTGGGAAAAGGGACGAAATTCACCGTTATATTGCCATTAGAACTGGAGGAAAATCGAGAAAATGAAGACAATTTTGGTGATCGAAGATGAAGCTTACGTTCGAGAAATTATCCTCGACATTTTGGATGCCGAAGGGTTCGGAATTTTGGGAGCCGAAAATGGAAAATTGGGGGTGCAAGTGGCGCGGGAGCGGAGTCCCAATTTAATTATCTGCGATGTCATGATGCCGGAAATGGACGGTTGCGAAGTGTTGAAAACCTTGCGAGAATCTCCCCAAACGGCGACGATTCCGTTTATTTTTCTGACGGCAAAATCGACGCGATCGGACATCCGCTCGGGGATGGATTTGGGGGCGGACGATTATCTAACTAAACCGTTTACGAGACAAGAACTCCTGGGGGCGATCGCCAGTCGGATACAAAAACAGGAGGCTGTCGAGCGAAAAACCCAGGAACAATTGGAACAACTCCGCAGCAGCATCACCCTCTCCCTCCCCCACGAATTGCGGACACCTTTAAATGGCATCATGGCATCTTCCCAACTGCTAATGGAAGATTTTAAAGAGATGAACGAGGGCGAGATCGGGACATTTTTGAGCGACATTTACAACTCCGCCCACCGCCTCTACCGCCTCACCTGCAACTTTCTATTATACTCCGATCTGGAACTATTGAAACGAGATCCGGAGCGGTTGAAGCGACTTCCAAAAGGGACGGTAGAAGACCCGAGCAGTACGATTATATCCGTCGCCGATCGCCTGCTGGAATCCTACTGCGATCGCGCCCTGGATTTGCACTTGCACCTCACCCACCATTTGGAGATCGAAGTTCCCAAAACCGTCTTTCAAAAAATCGTCGAAGAATTGCTCGACAACGCCCTCAAATTTTCCTTGCCGGAAACGCCCGTCACGGTCAAGGATTCCGTCAAAATCGACAAATACTGTCTGGAATTTGGCGATCGCGGCCGGGGAATGACCGCCGCACAAATCGCCAATTTGGGCCAAAACTTCGACCGCACCAAATCCGACGGCGTGGGGTTCGGTTTGGGACTGATTCTCGTCCGGCGCCTGTCGGAATTGCACGGCGGAAATTTTGCCATCGAAAGCATCCCCGGAGAGCAGACAACCGCCCGAGTCCTGTTCCCCCTCTCATCCTTGTCGTGACTCCCCAAACAATCCGTTGTTGCCCTTCAGCGCCCCCGGCCCGTCAGGAGAGCAACAACCCATGAAAATTTTCATTTAACGACCGATTTAAAACGTCCAACCGAGTCACTTTCATGCTATAATTTTAATCAGTTCTATCATTCACCAATCAATTCTGAATTGCCCATGTCGGTTGCACCGAAAATCACCCATGTTATCTATGACCTCGACGGTCTGCTTTTGGATACCGAACCCCTGCACGCCAAAGTCAACCAGGCGATCGCCAACCGCTACGGCAAAACCATCGACCATCAATTACAATGCCAACTCTGCGGCCGAAAATCCACAGATTCCGCCGCGTTAATTGTTGAAACCCTCAAATTACCCGTCACCGTCGAAGCCTATTTGCAGGAAAAAGACGCCATCATTTACCAATATTATCCCCACGTTCCTCCCCTGCCGGGCACCGTCCGCCTCACCAACCACCTCGCCGCCCACAACGTCCCCCAGGCCGTCGCCACCAGTTCCGCCAGCCGCCCCTTTTCCGCCAAAACGGAACCCCATCAAGCCTGGTTTTCCCTATTTCAATGTATCGTTCGGGGAGACGACCCGGAACTCACCCGGGGAAAACCCGACCCCGACATCTTTTTGATTACCGCCAGACGACTCGGCGCCGAACCGGAACGCTGTCTGGTGTTTGAAGATTCCCTGGCGGGGGTAGCCGCGGCCCGTGCTGCGGGGATGTCCGTCGTCGCCGTTCCGAGTCCGGAAATGGACCCGGAAGCCTACAAAGACGCCCACCAGGTGCTCGAAACTTTGGAGGAATTCGACCCCGAATATTGGCAACTTCCGGCCTTCGATCGCCAAGTTTCCGCCCCTACGGTTTAGCAAATTTGGTCAGGAGAATCGGGCCGATCAAATAGTGATGACTGAGGCAATTTAACCCGGCAGTTTGCCCCAATTCCGCCCGCCTTTTGCGGCTGTAAAACCGCAGCTTTCCGGGGGAAACGGACACTTCCCGGTATTCCGTCGAGTCGTTTACCGTGTAATCCGCAAGGTAAAAAGTTCCGGGCGATCGCAACACCCGAGAAACTTCCGACAGCACCCGTTCGGGGTCGGGATAGTGGAGAAAACTGATCGTACAAAAAACCGCATCAAACGAAGATTCGGGAAAGGGCAATTCTGACCCATTTCCCCTGATAAATTGGATGCGATCGCCCCATCGATTTTTTTCCCTCGCCTGGGAAATCATCTCCGGAGACAAGTCGAAACCCGTCCCCCGCAGTTGCGGAAACTCCTTGGCGAGACGGTTCAATAACCGCCCCGTCCCGCAGCCGAGATCCAGCACTTCAGTCGCCTCCGGAAGTTCGGCATACTCCAGCATCCGCCGGTGTACCGCCTGGTAAAATATCGTCGTGAACAGGACATCGTAAAACGGCGCCCAGCGATCGAAAAACCACTGTTTATTTTGGAAAAAATTTTCAGCCATTGTTGTGGGAGTCGAGAACCACGGGTAGCACAGGCATCTTGCCTGTTTTCACAAGCTAGAAGCTCGTGCTACGTGGGATTAATGTAGCACAGGCATTTTGCCTGTTTTCACAAGCTAGAAGCTCGTGCTACGTGGGATTAATGTAGCACAGGCATCTTGCCTGTTTTCACAAGCTAGAAGCTTGTGCTACGTGGGATTAAT
>NZ_JAYFER010000468.1:0-219 GCF_055795065.1 Lyngbya sp. CCY1209 | reverse complement strand
AGACGGGTCACGGTTCAGACGTAAGATGGAGACTTGAGTAGCAATAATGGCGAGGTCTAGTCAAACCAAAGGATTCGTTAAATCGAAACCAGCGGTCACTAAGAATGCATGGAGAGCTATCAACTGGGCGAAAGTTCAGCGAATGGTTTTCAAGTTGCAAAAACGTATCTATCAAGCGGCTCAATCGGGACAGGATGCAAAAGCTAGAAGGTTGCAGAG
>NZ_JAYFER010000467.1:0-4197 GCF_055795065.1 Lyngbya sp. CCY1209 | reverse complement strand
CAGAAACTTCGGCTTCGGAAACGATAACAGATGCGATCGCATCTCCCGACTCATCCCCAATTCAGCGAGAATCCGAATCTTCCCCAATTCCGAGACAGCCAGAAACTTTGGCTTCGGAAACGATAACAGATGCGATCACTCCTCCTGAATCCTCCCCAATTCAAAGGAAATCCGTTACCCATCCCAATCTGACGGTTAGAGAAATGTTGTCTGATGGCAGTTTGCCGGAGATTCAACGAGTCATAAAAACCTTAAAAAGTGATGTAAATATCAGTGCATTTAAAAATAATAAAAATCAAAGAAATCAATTTTTAAATTCTTCTAATTTCAGTCCAGAACGTCAGAAACAGAAACCCGTTGGCGTTGTCCCCAAGTCCGGAGATAATATTGAAGAATTGATGACATTTCAATCGAGTCTTGAAAATCGTCAATCAATGCCACCAAAATTTTCCAAACCAAAAAGTGAATATTTGCCCGATAGCACCCAGGTTAGTGCCAAAGGAAAAATCATGTCTTCTCAGTTCTATAACAAACCGATTGCCACCCGAAATTTGATGGAAAAAACCATCGAAAATCGGGCGATTTTAAAAGAAAAAATATCCCCGGAAAAAGGTCATAAGATTCAACCGCTTGGACGGCGAGACTTGGACGAACTGGAAGAACATATTAGCACCCAACCATCGAGCCAAGAACCCGAGAAGGAGAAAAAACAGGAAGAAAAAGAACAAGTCGTGACGTCCGAACACCTGGAAGCACTAGCCCGAGAAATATATGCCTCAATTTGCCAGAGACTTCAAATCGAACGGGAGCGATATGGCTCGGTGCCCAACTCTCGCCGTCTTCCTTGGTGATGGGAGCCATTTTAGCCACCCCCAAATATAAAGAAAAGTAAAAAAAAGACCAAAATTAAATATAAAATGCTAGAATAAATTTGGAATGTATTCATCCTTAATAAAGGAGGAAAATTATGACGAAAACCAGTTCGGCGAAGGAGGCAGGCAAAGAGATAGTAACCAGTGTAGCCGATATCGCATTGCTAAAAGGAGCTGCCATATACGATAAAACTAGAGATACCGATTATTTGTCTCTGGAGAGAAAGAAAGAGTCTGCGGCTAGTGCTCTTTATCAACGTTGGGGGTTCAAAAGTGGAAAACTTGTCAAAGCGGCTCTGATTCCCAGAAGCGGAGAAAGTGCCAATATTATCCGCTTTCAATTTAACCCCACCGACCTCCAGTTGAGTCGTTCCGTTTCCATCGAAGATATCAAAGGGGCGCGGACGAGCCGAGGCTTGCCGAAAGTCAACTTTGGTTTTGTTGAACCCTACCAAATGACCCTAACCGACCTGGTATTCGACACCTACGAAACGGGCGAAAATGTATTGAATAAAATTAAGCCCATCCTGGATTCCGTTGACTTCAGTTCCTTCAAAGATCCGTTTAAAGAAGAAGGCGGGTACAGCGAGAGGATGGTCAAAGCCGATGTGACCAATACTTTCATTTCGACCGGGGTTTCGAGCCTTACAAAAAGCCTGGGTGATATCGATTTTGATGTCATGGAATTGGCCGAATATGGTGGCGGAGATATCGAATCCCAGGCCCTAGAATTGCGACGCCCTCCGGTGTATTATTTGATTTGGGGCGACAAAAATTATATGCGCTGCATGGTGGAAAGTTTGGATTACAAATTGACGATGTTCAAGCCGGACGGCACGCCGGTACGCGCCCGAGTCACCCTGAAACTCAAAGAAGTCGATCTGGGGGTCGCCGATCGCAGCTTCAGCGAACGTCGTAAAATTCTCAAAAAATCCTAGAATCAGAATTATTGTGAGTCATGGCAAGCGATCGCAGTCTCTACGTTTCCAGTCCCCTCCTGCAAATCGAAGGCGCCAGTTCATCGTCCCTGTCGGCTTTGATAAACGACCTGATTCAAATTTCGGTCGAAGAAAGCCTGCACCTGCCGGGGATGTTCACATTAGTCATCAATAACCCCTTCGTTCCCGTAGATGACGAAAGCGAAACCTGGCAACACGATCCGCTGCTGCAAATTGGCAAAAAAGTGAAGATCGGTTTTCAGGGGAGCACGACAGATTCTCCAGAATTCGATCGCGATCGCCAAGACTACATTATCGAAGGGGAAATTACCGCCATCGAAACCCACTTCACCAGCGACACACGGGCGCCCATCGTCGTCCGCGGCTACGACATATCCCACCGCCTGCACCGGGGACGCTACAACCGTTCATTTCAAGATTATACCGACAGCGATATCGTCGCCAAAATTGCCCGGGAAGTGGGCATCGACCGGGGTACAATCGACCCCAGCGAGGAAAAAAAAGCCTACATTTTCCAGGAAAACCAAACCAATATGGAATTCCTGCGAGAAAGAGCCGCCCGGATCGGATTTGAACTGTTCGTCCAAGACGGAAAACTGTTCTTTCGCAAACCCCGAGCCGGAGATATTTTAAAACTCAAATGGCTGACGGACTTTGAAACATTTCGCGTCCGCGTCACCAGTGCCGAACAGGTCAAATCGGTGGAAGTGCACGGCTGGGATTACCATCGAAAACAGCCGATCGTCTCCGTCGCCGACCGGGACGAAACCATCACCCGCGTCGAAGGCAATTCGCCGCGGCCGTCTCCGAACGGCGGCTTCACGGCCCCCAACTTCGGCAGCAACTGCCCCCCACCCAAACTGATAGTGGTGGATAAGCCGGTTTCGAGCCCCAAAGAGGCCGATCGCATGGCCCAGGCCCTCTACGACGAACTCGGGGGAGAATTCATCCAGGCCGACTCCCAGGCCCCGGGAAACCCCCAAATTCGGGTCGGAAAAGTGGTGGAACTGACCGACATGGGGCGCTACGGGGGCCGCTACTACATCACCGAAACCCGCCACCTGTACCAGGAGGGCAGGTACACCACCGAATTCGCCGTCCGGGGGCTGCGGGGCGGCTCAATTTTCCACACCCTTTCGCCCCAAACCGCCCTCAAACCGGGTCAAACCCACCTCGTCGGCATTGTCACCCACAACGACGACCCGGAAGGACTCGGCCGGGTGCGAGTCAAATTTCCCACCCTCACCCCGGAACCCGACGGCAGCGCCCACGCCAGCGCCTGGGCCCGGGTGGTGGGCGTCGGTGCTGGCCCGGACCGGGGCTTTTACTGTTTGCCGGAAATCAACGACGAGGTGCTGGTGGCCTTTGAACACGGGGACATCCATCGGCCCTACGTCATCGGCGGGGTGTGGAACGGCCAAGATAAGCCCCCGGATGGGGTGGAGGAGACGATTTCGAGGACGGGGAAAGTGCGTCTGCGGAGCTTCGCCACCCCCGCAGGCCACCAAATTCAGTTCGTCGAGGAGGACCGAAACCGCCAGAGTCAGGAGGGGGTGTATATCCGCACCGGCGGGGGCCACGAAATCCGCCTCAACGACAGCGATCGCAGCATCGAGATCGCCACTTCCGGGGGCCAGCGCATCCGCATCGACGATCGCACCGGCAAAATTGACATCCTCACCCCCAACGTCGGCGTGACGGGGACTTTGACCGCCGCAGCCCTGGTGGTCGGCGGGGCGGGGGGGACAAACGTGGCCGACGCGATCGCCAATTTGGGTGCCCAAGTTCAGCAACAACGGCAGGACTTTCAGAATTACGTCAACACCCAGGCGGCGATCGACCGCCAGCAAAACCAGACCGCCGCCGCCCTCAATAACCAACTTCGCAATCAACAGCGGCGTTTCGAGAACGTCCTCGAACAGCAACAGGACCTAGACGAACGGCAAGATCGGGCCACCCAGGAGCTGCAGCGACAGCTCCGGGAGGCCCAGGAACAGGCGATGGAGATGCGGGATCGATAATAATTGATAATTGATAATTATTGATGTTTTCCCGATTCCTGCCACCCCGGGGGACAGGGCCGGTCAGTTTCATCATTCTTGATAAAAATTAAACAATCTTAATTATTGGGAAAAAGAGACAAAATTTTTATTAAGATCGATGGTGGCGATCGCCCCGTTCGGTATAATTATCGGCATTGTGCGATTCGTTCGGGAGTGAAATAAGGCTGAAATGCCTGAAATAGCCTCCCGGTAAGGCTTCCATCCCCTTGGATGGAGATAAGGGACGCACCCCTGACCAGCCTTATAACTGTCTGTATGTTCCAAGTTTAGTATCACACGATACTAAATGAGGTCGGAACTCTC
>NZ_JAYFER010000466.1:0-1490 GCF_055795065.1 Lyngbya sp. CCY1209 | reverse complement strand
CTCTTAAAGGCATAGTCAATGTGCCTCTACCAACTCCTTTAAGAGAAAATCCTAAAGTTGTTGCTACTTTTGTAAATGCCGAATTCCGCCGTCCCCATCCGGCGGGCCAGCAGTAGGTGGACGAGATAGGTCAGCCCCATTCCGGAGACTTGTACCGCAAACGCCACCCGCGCCCCCCGAGCCAAAGGGTTCCATCGGGAAGATTGTCCGGCAGACGGTCTCAGATTCCCCATTTTGAGAGTCCCGTGATTTGGGTTCCGATCTTAACGGGGACGGCGCGATCGCATTTGAGGAGGCAAAAACTCGGCGGGTTCTTCCTCGATCCGATAGGGCCAGATGTCGATGGGTTGAATGGGATAGCGTTTGAGCTCGGAACGTCGGCCAGATTGGGTGAGCATCACCACCAACCCCACCGCAAAAATGCTGCCGCCGATGATGACGGCTAGAATAATTCCCACCAGAAACCACAGCAGCGCACTTTGCAGCCCGCCGACACCGGCATGGGATTGTTGGGACAGGCGTCCCTGATCGACCGTCAGAGTGCCGATCAGACGCTGCTGCTCTTGCAACTGCATCATCAACTGTTCGTTTCTGAGCCGCTGCTGTTCCAGTTGGCCGGTGACGCTTTCAATTTGCAGCCGATGCCGTTCGACCTGGCTGGTCAGTTGCTCGATCTGAACCCGATGCCGTTCGAGTTGGGTGGTCAGTTGCTGGGTTGTCGTCTGTTGGCGTTCGAGTTGATTTTGAAATTGAGAATCCGAATTGGACTCACCTTGATTGAGGGGGGATGGCACAGGGAGGGAGGGAAGTGGAATTGTCCCGTAAGGTTGCTCCGACGAGTTGGGCGGAGGAGGAAGAATCCCATAGGAAAAATCCGTGGGAGAGGACTGCTTTTGCGCCGATGACTGGTCGCCGAAGACCAACCACGCCAACAGGAGCACGAAAGCCGCCATGACGGTAAAAATACACCCTCCTATGAACCCCGTAGCCGGACCCATTCGCTTCGATTTCACACTTTGGTTGTATTAAGACAATTCGAGACCAAACCCGCTTGAAGAGCCATCAGCCATTCCTAACTCACCGTATAGGGACTTGAAATGGGACATCATTCATCACGAATTCAATCGAGTATGAATGGTAACACGCAACTTTGGCGATCGAAAAGTGCACCGGGCCGAGATCCCCAACATTCTCGGCGCCGGACCCCCGCCGCCCGAAAAACCGGTCGCCCCCACCGGCTGACCTTAAGATGATTTTAAACTTTGCCGGCTCGCCGGGAAACTCCTCGCCCGACGCGATCGCCGTGATACAATCTTTGGCACGGTGCGATTCGTTCAGGAACGAAATAAGGCTGAAATGCCCGAAATAACTTCCTGGTATGGCTTTCATCCCCTCAGATGAATATAAGGGGCACACCCCTGACCAGCCTTATAACTGTCTGTATGTTCCAAGTTTAGTATCACACGATACTAAATGAGGTCGGAACTCTC
>NZ_JAYFER010000465.1:0-284 GCF_055795065.1 Lyngbya sp. CCY1209 | reverse complement strand
CCCGACGCCGATGGGGAAGTGACCGTGGATATCGCGGCTAATGTGGCAGCGGATATCGCCGGAAACGATAACACCGCCGCGGCCGGGTTGACCCGCACCTACGATGTCACCGCCCCCGATGTCACCCTAACCACCGACGCCGAGGCAACAATCAACGCCCCCTTCACCGTGACAGCCACCTTCGGCGAAGCCGTCAGCGGGTTCGAGGTATCAGATATCACCATCAACAACGGCAGCGCCGACAACCTGCAAACCGCCGACAACATCACCTACACCTTCGACAT